>PAVP01000042.1 GCA_002713975.1 Acidimicrobiaceae bacterium
TCTGCAGATACGCAGCGCAGAGTCCATCGATTGCTTTCCCGGTGTCGGTCGCAGCGTAGTAGCTGCCCTTAATCGTCTTTTCTGAGCGTATGAGGTCGGCACTGATGAAACTGGTCGAGTCGGAGGTGCTTGGTACTCCCACTAAGACCATGGTGCCGCCAGGTCTCACAGCCCTCAGCCAACTTTCTTGGAGGGTAGTGTCGCCGATCGCTTCGATGACAACATCGGCACCTCGACCCTCGGTGAACGTCAGCACTGCATCTATTGCCCCATCGTCAGCGGTAATAAATTCCGTTGCCCCCAGATCAGTAGAAAGATGCTTTTTCTCTGCGGCGCGGTCGACAGCGATGATCCTTTCAGCACCTGCCATACGGGCACCCATCACCGCACTCAGGCCTACTCCGCCTGCGCCGACTACCACGACGGTATCCCCCTCTGAGACCTGCCCTCTGTGGATGGCCGCGCCTACACCTGTTGCTACGCCGCACCCGATGAGCGCGGCTACCTCATAAGGCACGGCGTCGGGGATACGTCTACAGCTAACTTCTGCAACAACCATNTGNTCNGACCANGTNGANATGCCGCANTAGTGCANTATCGGNTNNCCGTTNCGNGAAATCCGNCTNGTTCCATCNGCTNAGATNACCGCTCCANATTCGNTCGAGTGCNNTCNGAACACAANTGTTNNTGNTCNCGGANGCAATAAAAGCANNNCCCNCANCTNGGAACCCAATTGAGGGCAACCCGATCACCNACNCGTATTGNNTTGACGTTCGGGCCAANNGCNACTACTTCACCTGCTCCTTCGTGACCGAGTACGCAAGGTAGTTCCGCTCCGTGCTGACCCGTAATCGCGTGTTGGTCGCTATGACAAATTCCAGCTGCACCCATCTTGACTAAGACTTCGCCGTCAAGAGGCTCGCTCAGATCAAGGGTCTCTACCTGAACTGGTCCCCCGACAGAATCAAGAGTGACGGCAACGGTTTTCATGATTACCTCCTGGGCTAGCCAATTTAGGGTCTCAGNCTGGTTAGGTGGGACACCGAATCCCTGAACGCGTTAGCAGCATCATGCGAGACTGTGGGAATGGGTATTAACTACCGACAATTAGTGCGTGGTGATCGCATACACGGAAGCTTGCTNCANGATCCCGATGTCTTTGCGGAAGAGATGGAACAAATCTTTGTGCGAGGTTGGGCTTTCGTAGGACATGAGTCCGAAATTAAGAACACCGGGGATTGGGTTAAGCGTCAACTGGGCAACGAATCAGTGATCATGGTGCGCGGAGACGANGGNGANATCAACGTTCTNTCGAACCGATGTGCTCATAGGGGAACTGCTTTGTGCTGGGAGCACAGCGGTAACAATTCCTTCTTTCAATGCACCTACCACAACTGGCGATTTGGCTTAGATGGCAACCTGCGTGCGGTTCCGTTTCCAGATGGGTATTCGAAACCAAAAGAAGAGCTCGGATTGAATAGAGCTGGACAAGTAGCAAATTACCGAGGCTTTGTCTTCGCTAATTTGGACGGGCAAGCAGGATTTATAGATGAGCACTTGGGGGCTGCCGGGTATGAGTTGATTGATCGGCTATGTGAAATGAGTCCCAGCGGCAACCTAGATTTAGGCAAAGGGTGGATAGGTCACCGGGTNCAATCGAATTGGAAACTATGGCCNGAAAGTGACAGCGANGGNTACCACGTGGGNTTNGTTCACGCGTCGATGTCTGCTTCTNCTGACACNCACTACGACGANGTTGCTATTGGTGGTGANGCGGTCAAAAGCTCCCGAGCTGTTGACTATGGGAAAGGGCACCTTGAATTAGATTGGCGCCCAAGTTACAAGCAGGAACTTTCTTGGCTTGGCGTCACGCGAGAACGAGTTCAGGACTATTACTCAGCGTTGTCGCAGCGGGTTGGGAATGAACTGGCGGATCAGATGCTTTGGGATGGACCTCCTCACGCCTTTCTATTTCCCAACCTCTTTTTAGGCGAAACGGTAATAGCGATCGTGGAACCTGTNGCTCCGGGTGAAATGATTCATCGACACACAGCGGTNCAGTTTGANGGAGCGGACGACGCATTCAATGAACGGTTACTGCGTCAAACCGAGGCAGCTTTCGGNCCAGCCTCATTCATCACCACCGANGATGCNATCACTGCAGANCGCGTNCAGGCNGGCATCTCGGGCATTGATACCTCATGGGCNNCGGTAAATCGGGGTTGGATAGATCTGAGTCGCGGTATNCATAGAGAACTCGTGGATGAGAACGGCGTGCGATCGAGNAATTCNTCCGATGAAACGACGAACCGCGGTTTCTGGTATCGATACCTCGAAATGATGAGTGAAGAGGTAACACATTGACTTCACCGGAGCTAAGAACAGAAATAGAAGAGTTCTTNTACCGCGAAGCCCGATACGCAGATGAGTTTCTGCTCGAGGAGTGGGAGGCGCTCCTCACCGATGAGTTTCATTACTGGGTTCCAGCAGGGCGACTCCAAGGTGAGCCTTCCAAGCAGNTGGCTTATTTGAATGACAATCGGACTCGAGTCGCAACACGAATACGGCAACTCCAGACCGGGAAACGTCTCTCTCAACTACCGAACTCACCTATGCGTCGAGTGATTTCAAACATCGAAATAGAGTCAGCNAATNATGGAGAAGTTCTGGTTAANGCGAACTTCGTCATTTATGAGTTAGCGGCNCAGTCAAGNGGTGAACTTCGTGTNTGGCCCGGACAGGCCCAATACCGGCTTGAGCGNGTCGANGGGAACTTGCGNATGTCAGCCAAGTGGATCGAACTTGTCACAGCNGACGCAGGGCANAGGAACNTAACTTTCCTGATCTAAAAGACTCGGNGCAACAACTATCCGCAGTTCATTAATTGGGGTGGTTGCCGATGATTCGTGTAGGAGCAACAAGGACAGCCGCCCTGCGACTACGGATCATTTCTGAGTCATACTCCTCGAAGTCGTCATGGCTGCCCCCTGCTGCTTGGTAAATCTCGCGCAGCAGTAGCCGCAGTGCCTCTGGATCTATCGACGCTTCGTTGTCATCCGGTCCGATAAGGTCAGCTTTTCCGGTAACGGCAATCCAGTTCCATCCTCTTCGAATGGCAATTGTGACTTCTGACCCCCGCCTGACATGTTTGAGGCGCGCTGCCTTGCCCATCGAAACGAGGGCAACACATTCAACGCCCGTCACAGGATGGGCAATGACACCGCAATTTGCAATGCTTGAAAGTACTCGCCCGTCTTCTTGGGTCGTGCTTATCGTGGCGAGTCCAGTTTCATCGGCGAGAAATCGGCGTACATCGTCAAGTTGAGTCATTGAGGCTCCAGGGTTACGGCATCTTAAACAGAATTGTAGTTAGGAACGAGAAACGCAGGTTGTATCANCGNGGACGGCGACAGGTTGGATGTCGCACGACGAGAGACTCTCTTTATTGCCCGTATAGTCGAAGGCGAGGGAGTATCCCTGACTTAGGCTGGCACGGTNAANGGATGAAANTTTGGCTTTCTTTGCGATAGCGNTGGCTGNGGTCGCAGTCGGTCTTTGGAAGNTGAAATTACTGAAGAAACTGTGACCTTCNAAAGTCTTTCAAACTCCTGAGAGCTGATCTTTGAATGGAGGTTGCGCCAATATCAGTTTCTCTCTGACAACATAAGACCATGGATATCGTTCTGACAGGGACCGGCAGTCCGTTGCCTGACGCCAATCGCGCAGGTCCTTCGACCCTGATCAAGGTGGACAACTGCCACGTGCTCGTTGATGCAGGTCGAGGTGTAGTGATGAGAATGGCCGGGGCAGGTTCATTGCCTATTTTCTTGCGTGCTGTTCTTTTAACCCACCTCCACAGCGACCATATCTGTGACTTGAACGATGTAATCACGACCCATTGGGTTATGAGTCAAGGCAACGCGACACTTTCGATTTACGGTCCTCCAGGAACCCAAGANTTCGTTGAGCGCCAAATGCACGCTCTAGAAGCAGACATTGGGTATCGGATAGAACACCATGACGCTCTNACTNATGGNCCCCAAGTCGANNTNNTTGANCTTTCTTCTGGGTACCAGTTCGAACTCGATNAATTATCNGTGANCACNGCNGCTACNGAACATGCTCCTGTCAAACCAACGTTGGGTTATCGCATAGAGCACGGNGAAGTAGCTGCCGCAATAGTCGGAGACACCNTGCCATGTCAGGGCGTTGATGNGTTGGCCAGANATGCNGACGCGTATGTTCAAACAGTGATTCGCAGTGATCTCGTCAGTTTGAGTCCGAACTCTATGCTNCTGGATATCTTGGACTACCACTCAGATCTCGAACAAGCAGCTAAAACTGCAGCGCGAGCTAATGCCAAACGCTTAGTGCTAACTCATATGGTGCCAGCCCCCAGCGAAGACCAATACTCCGAGTGGATCGCTATAGCCCAANANCATTTNNNTGGTGAAATAGTGATNGGNGCCGACCTCACAACGNTTTCACTTTAAGGACATCGTGACGACACACCATCTANCTAAGTTCGAAGGGCNAATCGGGAACACGTTAGAAGACTCCGAAGCCCANTTCCCCTCTAGGTCTCACCCTGGTGAGGATGCGCCNAATGTTGTNATCATCTTGGTCGACGACACGGGCTTCTCTCAGNTGGGGTGCTACGGCTCCGATATNGATACCGGTCACTTAGATGCGCTGGCTGCTGGGGGTCTNCAGTTCACGAATTTTCATGTCACGCCGCTGTGTTCTCCAACCCGTGCTTCGCTACTGACAGGTCGATCTCAACACAGTGTCGGAATGAGATCAGTGTCGAATCATCAAACTGGATTCCCGCATCAACTCGGGCACATAACGAACCACGCCGCAACGATTGCCGAAGTATTGCAGTCAGAGGGGTACGCAACNTTTTGNGCCGGAAAGTGGCATCTNGCTCCCACTAACGACATCTCTGCTGCCGGNCCCTTCGACCAATGGCCANTAGCNAGAGGATTTGATCGCTTTTACGGATTTCTTGAGGGGGAAACAGACCAGTTCTACCCAGAACTAGTTGTAGATAACCATCGCATCGAAGCACCAGGCAGTCCTGAGGATGGATATCACCTAAGTGAAGACTTAGTTGAACAGCTCTTGTGGATGATCAATGACAGNAAAGGGGTGCGTTCGGATCGACCATTCTTCGCNTACCTACCTTTTGGNGCCACCCANGCTCCCCATCAAGCACCCGAAGCCTATTTGCAAAAATATCGAGGCCGCTACGATCAAGGATGGGACATTACCCGCGAAGACTGGTACCGCAAGCAACTAGAACTCGGTGTCACTTCTGAACAGACGCAACTAGCGCCACGTAACAATGGGGTTGAAGCTTGGGTTGATCTCCCTGAAACCCACCAAGCTCTTGCTTGCAGACTTCAGGAGGCCTTCGCAGCGTTCCTAGATCATACTGATGACCAGATTGGACGCTTTATCGCTGGGTTACAAGAAATGAACGAGCTGGAGAACACCATTCTGGTCTTCTTGGCTGATAACGGCGCCTCCCAAGAAGGTGGCCCCTACGGGGTCATGCATGAGATGAAGTTCTTCAACGGAGTATTCGATTCCCCNGATGACCTCATCAGCCAAATTGATGATATTGGCGGTCCCCACAGCCATTGCAACTATCCGTGGGGCTGGGCTCAATGCGGCAACACGCCNTTCAAGTGGTACAAACAAAATACTCATGAAGGTGGAGTACACGTCCCGATGATCATCCACTGGCCAGCGGGAATCGACACAGATCAGAACGGATCCCTTCGCGGNCAGTTTGTNAACGTNTCGGATATCGTCCCGACCCTCTATGAGTTGCTATCAGTAACTGCACCGNAGAACTATCGAGGGTANGANCAACTACCNGTCACCGGATCCTCTTTCGTGTCNATCCTCAACTCGCCTGACGCNNCAGCAACCAACAAGCTTCAGTACTTTGANCAGTTTGGATCTCGGGCCCTAGTCGCGGAAGATGCAGGGGTCTACTGGAAGGCNGTNACCCGNCATAGGAAAGGGCNNGCCTTCGAGGAAGACCGGTGGGAACTCTACGACCTATCGACGGATGCGTCAGAGTGCATCGATCTCGCCGNGANCNAGCCGGAGAAATTGNAAGAACTGATTGACCTCTGGTGGGAACAAGCTGAGCTAAACGGNGTCCTCCCACTAGATGACCGCACTATCGAACTTTTNGGATCGCGACTTGATGANCANTCNCCACACCCCACGCACCGCAAGTATCGGTACCGCCCACCNATGTCTTCGATCCCNGCGCAAGCCTCACCATCGCCGTCAGGGCGATCCTGGCATCTCAAAGCGCTCGTTGACTGCGATGGCACCGACGAGGGTGTGATCTATGCCCGTGGAAACGAAAATGCAGGGATAACTNTNTTCGTTCAANNTTCNCGNCTAGTCGTCGATTACAACGCGTTCAATGACCACTCGGTGCTGGAATCGGAAATTGAGCTGACATCGGGCTCGAACAATCTGGACGTTTTAGTCACGCGTCGAAGTAAATCCACGGGTCAAATCGCAATCTCAGTAAATGGAACNCCATCCGGGTCGATTGAGCTCCCATTCTTAATGGGGATGATCAGCTCGATCGGGGCCAGCGTGGGGAGGGATGCGGGGTCTCCCGTTTCTCCACGCTACGAGAGCCCCTTTGAGTTCACGGGTGATCTTCGAGAAGTCACGATTCAATTGGGTTTGCGAGCAGAACAAGAAGATGAAGCAAACGGTAAAGCTGAAATGTCGCGCCAGTGACGAAAAGAACCCGTCGTCGCCCGTCGGCTGCCCAGCTACGTCGCGAAGCTTCGAAGGGTTCAGCGGCTGGAGGNGTTGAGGGCGGTCGCTTCCAACCCCTCTCAGCGANGCAAGTAACCGAGATCATTGATAGCGCATACGGGTTACTAGAAAATACTGGGCTCAGCGAAGCTCCGAACTTCGTTATCGAACGTGTTTGCGAAGCCGGAGGTGAAATCCGTCAAAATCGACTGCTCTTCCCCCGTCAACTAGTTGAGGCACTAGTTAACCAAGCACCGTCAGGGTTCACGCTCCACGGGCGAGAAGAGGTACACGACCTTGATCTCTCTGGGTGTCGCGTGCACTTTGGCACAGGTGGCGCCGCTCCGATGATCGTCGACGCCGAAACAGGCCAATATCGGCGATCAACTTTGAAGGATCTTTATGACGCGGGGAGGCTGGTCGACTCTTTACGACATGTTCACTTTCTAAGCCGCCCTCTAGTGGCCGGTGACATGCCCGACGAGTTAGCTCTCGATGTGAATACCGCATACGCATGTTTGGCGGGGACTACCAAACACGTGGCGACTAGCGCCAGCAACGGTTCCACAGCACAAGAAGTTGTCAACCTCTGTTATGAGATAGCTGGATCAGCAGAGTCTTTCGGTCGGCAACCGTTTCTGTCTTTCAACGTGAATCACGTAGCTCCACCCATGCGAATGAGCGAAGATGCAATGGAAGTTCTTCAGGTCGCGGCGGAAAGCGGGGTGCCTGCGCATTGCAATGTCTTTACGCAAGTAGGGGCCTCAACACCGGTGAATTTTGCTTCAGCGATAGCACAGACGCTTGCCGAAGCTCTCGCAGGAATGGTATTTAGCTGGATTGTCAACCCGGACGCAAAGGTAATTTGTGGACCCAAACCCATGATTGTCGATCTCAGAACCGGGGCCATGAGCGGAGGGGGCGGAGAACAAGCCTTAGTCATGGCTGCTGCAGCGCAGGTTGCGAGATCGTTAGGGCTACCGAACGTTTCAATTGCCGGAGCTACCGACTCGAAATGTCCCGATATTCAGAGCGGCGCAGAAAAGGCGTTATCTGTGACCCTTGCCGCGCAAGCAGGAAGCAACTTGGTGACGCAAGCTTGCGGGATGCATGCTGGCCTCATGGGGGTCTCGCTAGAAAGTTATGTACTGGACAACGACATGCTTGGAAGCGTGATGAGTTCCTTGCGTCGCTTCGATACCGAAGACATGCAGATGGAAACGGTTCATCTCGCGGTCACTGAGGGAGTTGGGCACTTTCTGGGTGACGAGGCAACACTGATGCGGATGAATTCTGACTTCGTGTACCCGGAGCTAGCGGACCGAACAGACTTTCAGACGTGGGAAGAACAGAATCAACCGCAACAGGTTGATTTGGCGCGAGACGAGGTTAAACGGGTCTTAGCCCAAGATCCTGTTTCACTGATTCCCCCGGATTTAGATCGGCAAATCCGAGCGAAGTTCGATATCAGGCTTAAGCATTGACTCTGAATATGGCACTCAACTAGCTAGGAGATGTCGGCGCCCTCTAGGCGGCCGTCGTCTCTCCATTCGCTCAAAATTCGATGGAATTGAATTGGGCCCGCCCCATAGCTCGTGGTGAAGAANCCGTCGGGGTTTCCCACTTTGCCTTCGTTGTTGTAATAGCCCGGCGTGCACTCGGCCCGGAAGCGTTCCCCTAGTTTNGATTTGTCCTGAATCTCNTCTACCCACATCTGCTCACCTTCNGCNGTGGCCTCAATGGTCGTAGCGNCNTGNTCACGTACTTGGGAAATCATGTANGAGATATGCATNGCCTGTTCGTTGAGTGCCTGNGGGACGTTCACGGTCACAGCCGTGTGAGTGAAGCCCAGAAAAAAACAGTTAGGAAAGTCTGTGGTTTGCATCCCGTGCAAGGTCCGAGGCCCGTTCTCCCATTTCTCACTCAAAGTGTGACCGTTGCGTCCGATGATGTCGTAGCCAGCACGCCGGGTGTATCCGGTGCCAACCTCGAAGCCAGTAGCAAAGACGATGCAGTCAACTTCATGTTCGACACCATTGGCTACCACTCCATTGGCAGTGATGCGTTCAACACCTGCACCTTGAGTATCGACCAACGTCACGTTGGGCAAGTTGAACGTTGGAAGGTATTCGTCNTGAAAGCAAGGTCGCTTGCAAAACTGGCGATACCAGGGCTTCAGAGCCTCTGCCGTAGCGGGATCTTCGACCACGTCATCGACACGGTTTCGGATGGAGTTCATTTTTTGATAGTCGGCCATCTTCATCAGATGACCCTTCTCCCTNCCCGTGATCCGTCGCCCGAGTTTTCGTCCAGCCAACTTGGCAGCAGTGCCGGTCAGGTTTCTGAAGATATCGGTCCANCCGTCAGACACGAGGTCNTCATCTTGATCCCCGCCAGCGACAAGGGTATTGAAGTTGTCCATTCGTCGGTATTGCCAGCCGCTCTCGAGGGANGCCGCCCACTNTGGGTCCGTTTCACGNTTGTTTCGGTAGTCNATCGACGATGGTGTTCGTTGGAACACATAAAGATGTTCGGANGATTCACCAAGGTGNGGNATGCANTGGATAGCAGTAGCACCGGTCCCGATAATCGCGACTTTCTTGTCANTCAAGCCNTNNAGATTNCCGCTGTTATCCCCACCGGTGTACTCGTAATCCCACCGACTGGTATGAAAAGTGTGTCCCTCGAAATCGGCGATACCCGGTATGCCGGGAAGTTTCGGCCGGTTCAAAGGNCCGTTTGCCATCGCTACGAACTGGGCTCGCATCTTGTCGCCGCGGTCAGTTTCGATGGTCCAACGCGAAGTATCTTCGTCCCAACTTAATTTGGTGACCGAGGTGCTGAAACAAGCATTCTCATACAGACCGTAGTGATGGCCAATGTTTTGGGTATGTTCCATAATCTCGGGCGCGAATGAATACTTGTGTTTGGGTATGTAGTCGAGTTCTTCGAGCATCGGCANATAGCANTAGCTCTCAACGTCGCACATTGCNCCGGGNTAGCGGTTCCAATACCANGTNCCTCCGAAATCTCCGCCGCGNTCAATTACACGAATGTCGGTGAAACCNGCNTCACGCAGCCTTCCACCCATCAAGAGGCCACCGAATCCGCCACCGATAATCGCTATTTCGACTTCGTCGAAGAGAGGATCGCGTTCCACGGTCCTTTCGTATGGGTCATCTATGTATTTGGCGAACTCTCCNCTTGTTTCGACGTACTGCTCGTTGTGGTCATCTCGTACGCGCTTGTCGCGNTCTGAGAGGTACTTTGCGTGCAATTCATTCGGGTCGAAATCAATCTCCCCCAGTACNGCGGTCACTGCTTCGTGCATCTCGTCCATGATCTGACCTTACCTGGAATCTAAGTTCTGTTAGTTAACTTATAGAAGAACCTATCTCCAAGCGACCCGCGCCCAAGAAAGAGTTGAACAGTAATAGATGTCTCGGTTGTCGCCCGCAGTAAGGAACATGCCATTAGCCAGGCGTGATTCAGTGCGCACTCGGGATAACAACTGGCCAGTCTTGATGTCAACCACGACAAGGTCGTCAGTTTGGTCGGTCGTGAAATCGTTGATTACCAACTCGCCAGAGTCCGGGAATACCACCGGTTGCATAGAAGGCCTTACGTTTAGATGCCATAGGGGTTCGAGTTCTTCGGTAGTGGAAATGCCGGCGAGGCCGCCGTTGATTGAGTCCCAGGCAATAGCGATGTCAAACTCGGGAACGTTAACTGGGGGAGCGATGATGCCACCCCCGGGATTTCCGAAAGGTTCCAGTGTGTCGATGTGCCCTGTTGTTTGATCTACTCGCAACAGGCGCTGCGCGCCTTTCCAGGGTGCCGTTTGCTGCCATGACAGCAGGTTCCCTGCCGGCTCATCGAAACGGCCGTTTGGGAGCCTATGGTGAATTGCCCTAACTCCTTTAATGTCTCCGCAGTCCATGAGCCACAATTTTCCGTCGGAGATACATGAATCCCAGGCAAGCCCCCAGTCAGAATTCGTTGTCCTGTAACGGCAACGCCAGTCNCTGANTTCTGGGAGCCCTNGAGTCACATCAATCTTCCAAAGATGTTCTGTCCCNGGNACGAAAACAGAGTCGACTCCATTATGAAAATCGGCGGCGATTCGCCCCATGGATCCTTCAGGTAGGACCAGAGTGTTGATGACCTCTAAGTTGGTCGGTTCAACAAAGGTAAGAGTCGTTCCACCTTGCCCCTCTAAGCGCAAGTCTTTCGTGACGAGGGTTCCATCCGATAGTGACAACAAGCCGTTGTGAGCGCGGTCAACGGGAAGTTCAAGTTCGTTGAGGATAGACAGGTCGTGAGGGTCGAGTCTGTGAAGAAAGGAGCCGTTGACNGACATGATTGAGCCGTCAGAATGGGCCAAGATNGCTCCGCACCACACGTGATCCCCGCAGGGNAGNTNCGGAGACTCAGCCAGACTTTCGAGCGAGATGGGATCGAAACGAGTGACCCAGCCAAANGGGGGAGGNCCTGTAAACGCGGGCATGGTGCCTCCCAGGTACCACTCTCCCGGATCACGTCGAACCGTCATCACGTTCCAACGGTCGTTACGAATCAAGTTCACTTGAGGGTCGCTGGTGGCAGCGTCCAAACGGCCACCTTTGGCTTTCTGACGTCTGTTTCCCCCGCACTCAACAGGCCAAGGAGATTTCCAATACCCACCGTTANGTTCGTTTCGGTCGAGGGCTGTGTTTGTCATTAGTTACCCACTAATCTTGTACAGGTTGTGGTTTGTTAGCTACTGAAGTTGGGGTCAGCGCAATGGAACGCACCGAGCAATTGAGCCAGATAAAGGTGCTTTTGTCGAGATTGGATTCGGGCACAAATGTAGATGCGGGAGGTGTGCGACTCAATCCGACCGAGAGTTACACCGATCCGTCCATCGCTGACACCGAACGAGATTTGTTTTTTCACAAACACCCGCAACTGTTAGGGCTTTCATGTGACCTTCCCGAAGCAGGTTCTTTCTTCACCTCCAATGACCTCGACACACGAATATTGGCTACACGAGACGATGACGGGCGGTTTCGTGCGTTCGTAAATGCTTGTCGACATAGAGGAGTGGCTGTCGAGGAAGAGGAAAGNGGAAAGAAACGTCGATTCGTTTGTCCATTCCACAGTTGGTCGTATGACTCACAAGGCGCTTTGGTCGGCATTCCGAAGGAAGACCATTTCGGAGAAATCGACAAAGAGTGCTTTGGNCTAATTGAGCTGCCAGCAGAAGAAAAATACGGNTTTTTGTTTGCGAATCCAGANCCTTCGGGAACCGTTGATATCGATGAGTTGCTCGGGGAGGAGCTAAGTAGAGAGTTTGATGCNTGGAATTTCGGGACTTTCGGCCGNCTCGGCGGGGATCGATATGAGGTCGAATGCAATTGGAAGCTCGCCATGGATACCTTCGGAGAGACGTATCACTTCAATTCTCTGCATAAAGATTCCTTAGCTAACTTCTTCCAAGGCAACGTGCAGTGTTATGACACCTACGGTCAGCATCACCGCATGATTCTGTGTAAGAAGGCGATACACGAAATGAGGGAGTGGCCTGAGGATCGTTGGGAAATTACGGTTGCAGGACTGCCCGTCTATTGGATCTTCCCCAATAACATCGTGATGCCGAGTGACTTCGGACTGTACGTCGTTCGGGCTTACCCAGATGAAAGCAATCCGGGCCGACATACCAGCGTCATCTCTTTTTACGTGAACGGGGAGAAATCGGGCGCGGCGAAATCCAGCACAGTCCCTGTCGACCGGCAGGCCCTTCTTGAGACNGCNCCATTGGAGGTCTTGTCAGAGGTCGCCCAAGGGTTCGCTGCCATCATTNGAGACGAAGACTATGTGGCGAGCGCTAGTCAGCANCGATCAGCNGAAACTGGAGCATTGNNTCANGTCATTTTCGGCAGAAATGAGCCCGCTCTCCACCATTATCACAACACATATCGAGCAGCGTTAGACATGGACTTGCTTCCACTTTTGGACCCGACATCAATGAAGTGATATTTGACGTGTTGCACACTTACAGGTCTGTTGAGGAGACCCAAGTCGAGTGAGTTCCGCTGCAAATTCGCTCAGGGAGTCTGATCTTACATATCGGTCCTTGTGTGGGATCAACTGCGTCAAAGATGAGGGCCTCTGACAAATCCTGGTTCATGTCGGAGGCAAAGGTAACGAGGTACCCATCGTCCTCGGCTCGGGAGCCGTTCCGCGGCGCCATGACCGTTTCACTAATAAAGACTCCGGGTTCGAGTTCGTAGAGATCCTCATTGCCAGTATCTAGGTCATGTTTGACTAAGCCATCGAACGCGAATAACCCNGGTGCGCAACGAGCGTTATAGGAATAGCGNTGACGTCGACCTGCATGTCGNCCGTTGATCATGGGGAACTCGGTGCAAGNGTCACTTTTAGGCTCTTCTTTGCATTCACCGGTAACTACGTTGAATTTCCAACGGTGAGCTCTGGCTTGGAGGACGTTCATGTCCAAGGTCTCGAACCCCTTGTGGCTATCGGCACCTCGCGCCACTCCGCGCGCGGTCGGGTTATGTTGGAAAAAACCATCCAAAATCACCCAATCNCCCTCTTCGTAGGCGTTGGTCCAGTGAAGAACGAAAGTGGGATCTGCCTCGAACCAAAGAATGTCTTCGGTCGAACCATGCCTTGGTATGAGCGCAAACCTGCTGGGAAGGTTCCGGTCAAAGGTGTTGGAGTANTAGCCATCGGCAAGTGCCTCCGGACTCCAAAACAGTGGGAGATCATTTAGGATCGACCAGTTCTCGGTGAAAGCCATGTCATGGGGAAGTCGTGGACCTGGGAGGGGNATATCAACATGATTGGTGAGTTCGCCGGAACGGCTCACAACGCCATACCTCATATAGGGAGCCTCAGTGAAGTAGCTAAAGAAGAGCAACTCTCCAGTGTGTTCATCAACCTTTGGGTGAGCAGACACGCCCTCCGCAGGGAAAAAGCCGTTCCAGGTAGTTTTTCCGAGGTCTTCTAAGGTTCTTGGATCTAACCGGTACAGCTCTCCGCATTGGTAGAAACTCGCGAGCGCAGCCCCACCGTGCACAATGACATCGGTCGATGCGTTGTCCTTCATCAAAGTGCGGGCGCCCCATCCGTATTCGGCAGTTGTATTTGAAGGGTGCTCGGAGATGCCAGCCCACAGACTTGCCTTCGCTTCCTGCTCCGCGAGGAACCCGTCGGTACGGACGAATCGATTTGCGTAGTGAGCTTCACCGTTGTCGAACGAAATCGAATGCATCATGCTGTCACCGTCGAACGGGTGATAGCGCTTGATCGGCTCAAAGAGCGGATTCTCGGTGTTGCGCAGGTAGACGCCACTCAGGTCCTCAGGTATTTCACCCGTGACGTCCATATCCCAAGCGTCATATTCCCGGTGCTGGGGTTNCCAAACGCCCGAACGATACGGGTGGTCATCGTCGGGTGGCAACCCGGATTCGAANGTTTCTCGTAAAGCAAAAGTCATTCTTTTCCCCTACCGGCAGAGTACCGACGCTTGATGGATGGCGAGCNAAAAGACATTCTCCCTTGGCTAAGGCACAATAATGCATGGGCGGAAAGGCAAAGAGATCTCCGATGACGAAATTGACAAATGAAGACCTTTATTCGTTGTGCTTGAACGATTCAGAATTTCAAATGGCATCAAGATATTGGACTGGGGGCGTTCGATTAGAAATCGGCGAAATGACCGTCGGCGTCTGTGTTCTGGACGGGCACACGAACAAGGGAGTTCCTGCACACGGCCCTGGTGTCATCACAATCAGTGGACCCGAGAACATTTGGGATCAGGTTCGCAGTGGGAATCCTCCCAGATTNATGAATGACATAAATATTGCAACGGGAAAGGGGGGCCTTTCATGGGAGGGCGATCGCCTGACGTGGTGGCAGTATTTGCCTGCTATCCAACGNGTGTCNGAATTGATACGCATATCGGACCCGCTTGTGGANGGGAATGTTCAAGAAGGGGGCGGNAACGGCTCTTTTGACGCCCCTGTCGGACGGTACCTGCGCATCGAACTTCAAGGCGTTGAACACAGGATCTATTTNGAAGAAGCCGGTGAAGGTATACCTGTTCTGTTGCAGCACACCGCAGGTTCTCATGGAGTGCAATGGCGACACCTTTTCGAGTCACCNTCGATCACTGATCATTTCCGCCTGATNGCCTATGACCTTCCCTTTCATGGCAAGTCGATACCTCCGGTAGGACGCGAATGGTGGGCAGAGCAATATCAACTCGAAGGCGACTTTTTGCGGTCAATTCCCCTTGCTATTGCAGCGGCCTTGGATCTAGATCAGCCAGTTTTTATGGGTTGCTCCGTTGGGGGTCTGCTGGCTCTCGATTTGGCGCAGAAGTACCCTGAAAAGTTTCGAGCGGTGATTTCTGTTGAAGGAGCTCTCCACGTTGGTGGCAGCCTGAACGCCTTAGAAGGGTTTTGGCATCCCCAAGTTTCCAATGAAACGAAGGCACGAATGATGGAGGGNTTAACCGCTCCTTCATCACCTCTTGCCTACAGAAAGGAAACAACTCAGACATATGCGGCAGGATGGCCGCCGGCGTTTTTGGGGGACCTTCGGTATTACATAACCGAATACGACTTACGAGAACTGGCTTCAACTATCGACACGTCCGAGGTAGGAGTCCATATCTTTTCTGGGGAATACGATTTCAGCGCAACCTTGGAAAAGGGCCGTGAAGCTCATGAAGCCATCAGTGGATCCACCTTTTGTGAAATGCAGGGCATTGGACACTTCCCTATGTCGGAAAATCCGGCAAAGTTTCTGGAGTATCTGCATCCAGTGCTCGAGATCATCAAGAAGTCGGAGTTATAGGTCCTCAACGTCTGGAAAGTTGCTTGGCGGCATGATGTCGACAGTGGCTGACCTTTGTTGGGCGAGCATGCCGCCGTCCACCTTGATGACATCGCCAGTTACGTACTCTGACTCCTCTGATGCGAGAAATAAAGCAGGACCAGTCATGTCGGCCGGTTCTCCGATGCGTCCCATGGGTATGTTCTCTCCCCTGAGAGAACGTTGATCCAAATCAAGACCGCTTGTATCAATTGAACCCGGCATGAGAGCGTTGACTCTGATGCCGTACGGGCCGAGGTCTAGGGCGAGGGCTCGCGTAAAGGCTTCGATGCCCCCTTTTGTGGCGTCATAGGCGGTGAAGGAGCGATGAGCTCGCGTGGCACCTCCGGAAGACATGTTGATAATGACCCCTGATCCCGCTCGAGCCATGGGGCGAGCAGCTCTGTGTGCACATAGAAAGTGCCCAGTCAGGTTGACATCAATAATCTTTCTCCACCAGGCCTCATCGGCTTCGAAAAAGTGGAGCATGGGACCAACAAGACCTGCGTTGTTGACCAAGATCTGGACCTCACCAATCGCAGACTCGACGGCGTTGAACATTTCGTTAACGGCAGCGCTATTTGAGACATCAGCAGGCGTCGCCAGCGCATGCCCACCTGCTTCAGCTATTCGTTCGACGGTTGACGATGCTGAAGCAGGGTCAACGTCGTTAACAGCTACGAGCGCCCCTTGCTCGGCAAACCGCACTGCCATCGCTTGACCTATGCCACTTCCGGCCCCCGTCACGAGAACGACTTTGCTTTCTAAATCCTGATATGTAGACACGTTTCCTCCTGCACGCAGGTTTGTTCTATTGAGTTCGAAGCAGTTTTGGAGTTCCACCTAAGTCGCTGCGAACAGACCCATCAACTTCTTCGTCGCTCACGATGTAACGGCAAATTTGTTGAGCGTGGTCTGAGAGAGATTCGTACAGGTGGCGAGGCATCGAGCGCACCATTGGTTCATGAAACCATGGGGCGTAATACTCAATATTTGGTATCGCTCGGAGTTCATTCGAGAGGTTGGGTGTCCCTCCATGCCAAGCTCTCGGATCGCGTATGAGGACGCTGCCGGCAGGTGCTGGACATATAGTGCTGTGCTTCATCCACGTTGGTTCGCTATCCAAATCGGGGATTGGTTCTCTGGAGTTCTGAGTTCCAGGAATTTGCCGGGTTGGTCCGTTTACCGCGTCGAAGTCTGTCATCAAAAAGTTGCAGCAAATGTATGGACATGGCAGATCTCTCAGGGTCATTAAGCCGCGAGGGTCCCAAAAAGAACCAGAGAATTTTGACCCATCGCTGTCTGCGGCGGCCGCGTGGTCCGCTTTCTCGCGTCGATCGGCCACGTCACTGTGGAGCGGCTGATATTCAACAGCGCCAGGTAGACAAAAATCGCCTCCGCCACCACGACATATATAGTCAGGCGATTCGAAAATTGCTTCAAGAAGTGGGGTGACTGTAGGAAGGTCGATCAGCATGGCCCACTCAGGTTGATGAACTTGGTGGCCGCTGGCGCTGGCAGATCCGAAGCTATACCTATGAGACCCTCGATTGCCCTGACGGTTGGTATCCAACTCCATGATTTCGGAAATCACACGAGCACAACCGTTTCTGATAGAGGCGAGTTGCTCCTCAGTCAGCGCATCTCGTACAACGACGAATCCATCTCGATAAAAAATTCTCTTTACATCTTCAATTTGGTCAGGACTCAAAATTTCAAGCCCATCGATACCGTTGTGCTCAGCTAAATACTCACGTTGTTCCTGAAACTCTGGGGAGGCAGGGTTCTGGCCAGTCCATCCATAGCGGGTCCCGAGAGGTATTGCGTTATTCACCCCTAGCTGCCTTCACCAGGTTTCTGAGTAAACGGATCGCTTCATCGTGGGGTACCCGACCGCACCCGCAGGACGTGGATAAGAGCAATCGTTGTTCGTTAACAATTTCGAGTAACAGTTCGATCCGTTCAGCCAAAACCGCAACGGGTTGAGGCTTCTGCTTCACGTCGGCGATGCCCGCGATGATCTCGATTGAATCTGGAATTTCGGCCAATAGATGCCGATCAGCCCACTGACCGGCGTGACTGCATTCAATATGCACCCGATCAACGAATCCATCCAACATTTGAATAAGCGGCAGTAGCGAGGACAGATTCTGCACCTCGGTTCCAGCGCGCCTTGAAATATCTCCAAGGCAGAAATGAATGGTACGAGTGACATCAGAGAGGTCACTAAGCGGAGCGATCAACGTTTCAAAAAGATCAGCCGCAGACGATGTCGCATTAACCAACGAAGTGGCTTCGGATGGGGCGTCGAGTTGAATTTCACGGGCTCCTGCTTCCGCCATATCGTTGACTTCGTCTTTAACGATTTGTACGTAGTTCGGGAGTTGTTCTTTTAATCTCGGATCCTTTTCCATACCGAGAGTCATGGTTAGAGGACTCGGAACCGCACCTTTGTCGAGCAAGGCTTCAGTTTCGCGCTCTCTGCGATAACCCAACGCGTGACCAGTTCCTATGGGAGCTGAGATGTCACCGACTATCCGGTAACGACCGATCCCTTCGTAACCCTTCGAGGTATCACGTTGCTGAATGGTCTCAAGGCCTGCCAGTCGAGGAGGAACNTGGTGGACAAAGTCAGGTCCCCAAACTTCTCCNCCCATTATCTGATCAACACCGCAGGCGAGCATTTCATCCATCGAAATTCGTGCCGCTCGTGTNAGAAGAGGAGCAGCNTCCGCATCANTGATTTCTCCTGCGTAATAACGCTTCAGCTGTGGTCGCAAACCAAACGGAATCGGCCAAGAGCCGACACACGTGGTTCGGAGCGTCATGAGTCGACCTTAGCGGCGAGTGTCCGCCAAAGTGATCGGTAATTAGACCAGGTATTCTCCTCGGTGATGTAGCCATCTTGTTCAAGCAAACGAGTCAATCGAGGCAGATTCCGAAATGGAACGCCGCTGTCGACATGATGCGCGAGATGATGCCCCACCGCTAAGGGAACAAGAAAAACTCGAGCCATCATCCCCTGCCGGACGTGGTGTGTTGTTTGTCGCCGATCAGGTGAACGAGTCATGCCTCCATGCTCGGCTATAGCTCTCAGCCGGTTCACCACTTGGTAGACCGTCATAAACGGCAGCAGCCACAAATAGAAGTAGGCGAGTGGGTTCCCGGTCGCCGCAAAAAGTATCAATATCACCAGCTGCCCGATGTAGAAACGAGCACTGTTGACCCAGAATCGCTTGCTGAAGAGCCCCGTCAATCGTGGACGCAAGATTCGGTAGCCGGAAACACCGGTTGCATCTCGTCGAAGTTTCCTTCGCATCGAAGCTGTGGTGATCGGATAAAAGGCGTATAGCAAAAAATCCGGCTCTTTGGGCCCGAACTCATCCCGATGGTGGTTCACGTGGGCTCGACGATAGGCATGGGTGCCAGTGCCGAAGGAAAGCCAACCAAAGAGTGTGATCCCTACAAGGTCGTTGACTTTTCGNCTTGTGAACAGGAGACGGTGTGCACCCTCATGATGGAGGATAAACATTCGATTTTGAACGAACCCCATGAGCAAGACGGCAACAAGGGTTGAAAGCCAGTGATCAAGCCATAACGCNCCAACNACAAGAAGGACAGGCATCGCGATTGAGGAGACACAGGTCCACGCGTTTCGGAGGTTGTGGATGGTCCGTAATTCTGACCGCAAATCAGACGTTGGTCGCCCGTCTGGTCGAAAATTATCGGTCGCGGAAAAAGGTGACTGTTGAGAAACCATTCCACCGGTCATGGAATTGACAAGTTCGTCGTGGCTTTGGCTAGTAGCCATATAGATACGGTAGTGGTTCCGAGTTTCGATTTGGTATTCCGCCCCGAATAGATGCAAGGCTGTCTGATTGTGCAACGAATCATCGCATTAGATATGGAAGGGGTGGTCACACCCGAGATTTGGATAGCTGTAGCGACCCATACGGGATTACCTGAACTGAGGCTCACCACACGAGACGAACCTGACTACCAAAAACTTATGGAGCATCGCATTTCGATTCTGTCGGCCAATGGGATCGGGTTAGCTNTAATTCGTGAGGTCATTTCGACGCTTAAGCCGTTAGAAGGCGCTAAAGAATTTCTTGACCAACTCCGTCGCGACTANCAGGTTGTCATTTTGTCTGACACCTTCGAACAATTTGCCGATCACCTAATGAAAGAACTTGGCTATCCACATTTACTGTGTCACGACTTGACCCTGGAAATGGACAGCGTTGTTGAATTCGTTGCCCGAATCAATGACGCGAAACGGAAAGCTGTTGAGAGCTACCAGGGCTTGGGCTACCACGTCACAGCGGTCGGGGATTCCCACAACGACTTGGCGATGCTCCAGCAAGCCGATGCGGGCTGCTTGTTTCGGGCTGCAACAGGTCTTCCAGAGAAATATCCCATGTTGCAGTGTCTCGAGGCGTACGATGAACTTAGAAATTGGATNGCAACCGCCGAAAAGGCATAGGGCCGGGGGATGAATTATGGCTGCACCAGCGAGACTTGCACATTTCGTCCTACGCACCAGCGANATTGACCGTTTGGCTGGTTGGTATTGCACGGTGCTGGAAGCAAAGGTGGTCCACGAAAATAAGATGATTTCCTTTGCGACCTTCGACGATGAGCATCACCGCATTGCCTTCCTTGACCGGGGTTTTGAGAAGAACCCTGACCCCGAAAGCAACGGTGTCGATCATGTGGCCTTTACCTATGAGTCGTTGGGGGATCTCTTGTCCACCTATGTCCGTTTACGAGACGAGGGGATACTCCCTGAGCGGACAATCAATCACGGCATGACCACTTCGATGTACTACAAAGATCCCGACGGTAATCGCATCGAATTACAGGTGGAAAATTTTGACGACCCGAAGGAGGGTCTGGCCTTTATGAATGGGCCAGTCTTTGAGAAGAACCCAATTGGAGTTCTTTTCGATGCCGACGAGCTAGTGGAACGTTTTCAGGCCGGAGTTCCCGTGTCGGAGCTCGTACTCCAAGGAGAAAGCTAGCCATCTACACGGGGAGCGTTATGGCTTCTTGCTGATGAAGTAATTGTTACCGCGGTCGTCGCGAATTCCTTCAATCTTTATGTCGATAAATCCGGCCTCAGTTAGGTACTCAGTTGCCAGTTGGTGACCCCAGGCGGCTCCCAAGCCTTCACCNCCNTAGGCCAAGGAAACCGTCATGCAATGCATAGCGGAGATCGTGTACATGTAAGGCGCCATCGGATCAGGAATATTCTCCTCTAGTCGACTAGAGGCTTTGGGCTCAACACAGAGATACGTCCCGCCTGGGCGCAACATTTGGAATATTTCCGATAGAACCTTTTTAGGATGTGCCTGATCGTGGATGGCATCAAAGGTGGTGACCAGGTCGAATCGCTCGTCTTGACCCAAAGCCGCGGCGTCAGCTACCTCGTAGGAAACATTCGATTGACCCTCAGCTGTTTTAGATGCGTGACTAATGCCACCTTCGGACATATCGAATCCAACAAAGTTGCTATTTGGGAACNCTTTAGCCAACAAATAACTCGCCAAACCGCTCCCGCAACCGACATCTGCAACGGTGATACCCGAGGTTAAAGCGTCATCCATATCCAGTAGAGGCACTACTTGGTTTACTAGGCCTGTTCGAAACCTTCTTTCGCTGCTTTCAGCGGTAAGCGCTTGAAAACGTGGGTACTTGTCGTAGGGGATGCCGCCACCGTGCTTGAAGGCATCGACCAGATCGTCTTCAACCTCACCTAGCAATGAAATATTTTGCATGGGAACGGTCAGGTTCAGGGGCCCTGCGCGGCGTGTTACGAGGCCGGAATGCTCTTCAGGAAGTTGGAAGGTTTCATGCTCCGGGTCGTAATCTACGATTCCCCCGCACGCCATGGCATGGAGCCATTCTCTGACGTAACGCTCCTCTAGGCCAGCTCGAGTTGCGATTTCAGCTGAATTTTCTGGTGGTGAACCGTCCAAAGCGTCGAAAAGTCCTGCCTTATGGCCGACGCTCATCATGAGGGACAAGGCGCCGTCATTAAGAATGCCGAGCATTCTTGAGGTAAAGGCTCGTGCTCGGTCTTTGTCGAAGGAGGTTTCAGTATCAGGCATACCCAATTGTCTCATCTTTGGCCATCAGAATGTGTAGCGCTTTGCTTTCTTGGATATAGAAACCACATCAGTGGAGCCACAATCAACATCGAGACCCCTAAAAGGAGCCACATGAGGTCGTATCTTGCGATGTCATGTTGACCGTTCAATATTGTGATTGCTACCGCCACGCCCATGCCTCCAACCGCGTACCTCAAACTTTGATGTATTCCGTTCGCTGTGGCTGTTGACTCCGGAGGAATGTCTCTTAACGCAGCGCTATTGAGTTGACTGGCCAATATTCCCATTCCGAAACCGAACATCACAGAAGCTGGGAAAAACGCAAACCAAAATTCAACGTCCTCATCGAGGAACAGGTACAGCCAGAAGAAGCCGGCGGTAGCCACCAGAGAAGCAAGGGCCATGATTCCTCGGAACCCATGCCGGTCGGCCCAGCGTCCGCCTAAGACTGCTACGAAAGCTGAAAGTACGGGCGACGGAGTAAAGGCCAAACCAACTTTGGTTTTGCTGTACGCCCACACTTCGGTAAGGAAGAGGGGCCAGAGGAACCAACTCGTGAATGCTCCGAGCATCGCCAGGGTGACGGCGATATTGGAGATACTGAACGACCTAATTCGAAACAAGCCTGGATCGAAGAGCGGCTCGGGGTGATTGGACGATCTAACTAGGAAGAGAGGTAGCAGAATGACTGCTCCGAGAAAACAGCCAATGGTCAGTGGGGAACCCCACCCCCATGAGCGACCTTGGAGCGTGCCTAAAACGAGTAGGAAGACGGAACCGCTGCCCATCAGGACACCAAGAAGATCCAAAGGGCTTTCGATGGAACGTTCTGCCGTCTCTCTGAGAAAAAGTTTCGCGCCGATCAGACCCAACGCCACGATAGGGACGAGAACCAAATAAACCCAGCGCCATGAGCTGACTTCTAGAACGAAGGCAGCGAAGCCGGGAGACAACCCTGATGCCATCATGCCTGCTGCAGCCCAAAGACCTATGACACTCGCCTGCTTTGCTTGAGGGAATTGAGGCAGCACAAGAGCCAGAGATGAGGGCACCGTCAAAGCACCAAACATCCCTTGTACGGCCCGCGCCAGGACTAACACCAAAGGCGTAGGAGCCAGTCCTGCGGCTAGGGCGCCAAACAAAAGACCTAAGAGGCCGANACGAAAGACCGATAGCCGTCCGTAGCGGTCAGCGAGTCGTCCTCCGGCGAGCATCGTGGTGGCAAAGGCAAGTGAATAGCCGGCGATAATCCAGCCGGTCATGCCATTGCTAACCCCTGGGAATGAGCGAACTATTTCGGGAAAGGCGACATTGGAAACCGTTACGTTGACTGTTCCCAGAACGAACGCTAGTGAACCCGTCGCCAAGGCCAAATAGGGGTGCTGGGAGGATTCAAACCCTCGATCGGTTGACTCCGGGGAGGGACGCACTGCGAACACTTCTGGTACGCGTTGGTTCGACTGGGATTGATCCACCGGCATCAGAGTACGCTGCCTCAGACCGGAAAGACATTGTCGACCTGAATGAGATGCATATGGAATCTGAACTAGTTCGGACAGAGATACAAGGCCACATATCGATCATCAGCCTTCATAGGCAAGATAAGAGGAACGCGTTCGATATAGCCCTAACCAATGCGCTCAATGAAGCGCTGGACACGTTTGAAGACGACCCCCAGCAGTGGGTCGCAGTGTTAACGGGTGGCACCGATATGTTCTCAGCCGGGAGCGACCTCAAAGAAGGAAGTGGGAAGACTCATCGAGGCGGAGAATACGGAATAATTCGCCGAGGACGACTTAAGCCGGTCCTCGCGGCAGCGGAAGGATTAGCCCTCGGTGGAGGCATGGAGATTCTCTTCTGTTGCGATTTGATCGTAGCTTCGACAAACCTTCGGCTGGGGTTGCCCGAAGTAAAACGCGGGGTGCTCCCCACAAGCGGCGGTTTATTTAGGGCACTTCGGTCCCTGCCGATGCACATAGCCAAGGAAGTGGTCTTAACCGGCGAAGAACTCTCCGCTGAGCGCGCCTTCCAATATGGTTTGGTTAATCGGCTTGTCGAACCGGGGCAAGCGCTTTCAACAGCCGTTACCTTGGCGGAACAAATTGCATCGAATTCGCCGACGGCTACGCGTAATTCCTTGCAGGCAATGGAACGCATACTGGCTAGCGGGGACGACCTCGGATGGGCGGCGACGGATTACGCCCGAGTTGAAGTATTCGCGAGCGAGGACCGCAAGGAAGGTATTCGAGCTTTCTTTGAACGCCGTCAACCTGAGTGGACTGGGCGATAATGCGACTCGTAGTACCCAACGAAGAGGACCTAAACGATGCTCAACAAGCACTCCGAGACGCGGTCCTTGGAAGTCGAAAGGGATTAGGGGCAGAAGTATGGGGAAGAGGCCCTTTTGGTGTTTGGCAACATGCTCCAAATGTGGGCCATGCAGCGCTTGATCTAGGTGCAGCCGTGCGGTTCGACACCGAGATCGCTGCCGATGTGCGCGAAGTAGCAATATGCACAGTCGGAGCCCACTACAAGGCCAAGTTCGAGTTTGCGGCACACAGGGCAATTGGCATTGCGGCTGGCTTGGAAGCGGGGGCGTTGGATAGGTTGGCCGAAGGAAGGGATCCCCAATGGACCGGGGACCTTGAATTAGCGCACCGCTACACAGTGACTCTTCTTGAAGAGAAACGAGTTTCAGCTGACCTGCACGATGAACTCGTTACTTGTTTCGGGGAACACGGCGCCGTTGAGCTTGTCACGACAATCGGTTATTACTGCCTTATCTCTCTGACCCTGAACGCGTTTGAGGTCCCGCTTCCTAATGAAATGCAGGACCCATGGCCAAATGAGCCCTAGGCGTTATAGCTTGTCCACATGACATTTGATGGCGAATACGGTCCGAGTACTTGGGAATGGGTAGCAGAACAGGCTGAAGAGTATGAAAGCTCTAACGGCAAAAGCGGAAATACCCTACGAGACACGGGACTCCCGATCATCGTGATGACAACCATTGGGCATCAATCCGGTTTGGTGCGCAAGGTACCTCTGATGAAGGTCGAACATGATGGCCNGTACGCGATCGTCGCCTCCAAGGGAGGCGCGGAAAATCATCCAGGTTGGTACCACAATCTGATGGCTAACCCGACNGTNNTGATNCAAGACGGCCCGGAACCCTTCGAAACTACTGTCCGGCTGTTAAGTGGCTCCGAACGNGATGAATGGTGGGAGCGTTCGGTCGCCGCATTTTCACCCTATGCGGAATATCAAGAAAAAACTGATCGTGAAATTCCTCTGTTCATCACTGAAATNCCCNNATAACGCTGAGCGGNAGNTCTGATGCACCAGNACAGATNTCAAAGCTGAATTGTTGNAGNNGCGTTGTTGAGTGANTCCTTGGCGAANCCTGCTGCAGTTTTGTATTTNGCCATGTAATCCTCGATTTCATGACGAGGAATGACCTCTTCGATATTGTCGAAAATACCTCCACAGCGTTCCTCAACTATTCCGAGTATTCCTATAGGTCCGGCTCCTCGGTTCCGAAGGATCAGTTGATTCATGTCTTCAAGCATGGTTGCTTCGTATAGACCCAACGCCTCGGTGCCGATTCCATGTCGATGAAATGCGGCGCCCAAGACTCGAGTGTCAACAATGGCTTGGCTGGCCCCGTTCGAGCCAACCGGGTACATCACATGGGCGGCGTCTCCGATCAGNACACAGCGGCCGTCAACCCAATGATCCAACGGATCGCGATCAACCATCGGGTATTCATATACATCTGACGCGCCTTTGATCAGCTCTGGAACATCAAGCCATTCAAAAGACCAATCCTCAAACTCCTTTAGAAACTTGTCTATTGAAACTTTGGTGTTCCAATCGCCGTCACCCCATCCTTGTGATGTGTCGTAGGTGAGTTCAGCGATCCAATTAATCGTGGCTTTACCAGTCGCTGGATCTGGATTACTGATCGGGTAGCAAACAAAACGCTGTTCGAGCTTGCCCACTAAGACAAACGAAGCACCCGTTCGGATGGGTACTGCCTCAGTGGTGCCCCTCCACATGACGGGGCCACCCCAAATGGGGGGTCCTTCATCAGGGTGCATCTGTGCTCGAACAGCACTGTGTAATCCATCAGCGCCAATTAGCACTTGTCCTTCGACCTCAATCTTGTTGCCTGAATCATCTTGGAAACAAGACTTAATCGAGTCGTCTTGTGATTCGTAACTCAACAGGCGACTTCCTGTAATGACTGACTTCTGACCTAGGCGGCGGGTCACCTCCTCGTACAACAACATCTGAAGTCGTCCTCTATGAACCGAATATTGAGGCCAGAGGTAGCCAGCATCCAGGCCTCGCGGCTCGGCCCAGACGTCGTTTCCGTTACGGCCGACAAGGGCCCACTCTTTAGCTTGCACCCCGATCTGAGCGAGAGGCTCTTGGAGGCCCAACTCAAAAAGCTCTCTAACAGCATTGGGTTGAAGGTTGATCCCCACCCCTAAAGGTTCTAATTGTTTAACGCTTTCGTGAACTACGACAGGGATTTCAAGTTGGTGACAGGTCAAGGCCATCGTCATTCCGGCTATGCCGCCCCCAGCCACAATTACAGTCATGGCAGAAGAATAGAGTCAGAACGTGCAACACTCATCTTGTGTCTGCAGCTAATAGTTCAAGAATCTCGGATATTGATTTAGCACCAGAAGGCCATTTGGCTATTGAGTGGGCTCAGCGTCACTCTCCGCTGGTCGACGGATTCTTACGGGAACGACTCGGCGACGGTGCTTTAGTTGGGCGCCGCGTTGCAATTGTTGTCCACTTGGAGGCCAAAACGGCGTTCCTTGCGACCGTTTTGGCCGACGCTGGGGCGGAAGTAGTAGTTGCGGGATCAAACCCCCATTCGACGAGAGATGAAGTTGCCGCGGCCCTCGTAGACCGAGGAATCCAAGTGCATTCAACTCGTGAGAGTGGTTATCAGGCATGGGAAAAAGACTTATTGGCGATAGCTGACACGGGCCCGGAGTTCATCATCGACGATGGGGCTGAGCTCACGATTCGTATGGCGACTCACCGACCGGACGCCTTTCTTGAACTCAAGGGTGTGACCGAACAGACGACAACAGGCGTAGCGCGGTTAATCGAATTAGCGAAACGCGATCGTTTACCCTGCCCTGCGCTCGCAGCAAATGACGCCGCCTGCAAGCACCTCTTTGACAACAAATATGGAACTGGGCAAAGCACCATCCAAGCAATTTTGAACCTGACAAACATGTTGATGNCAGGNAAGACNGTNGNAATTCTNGGCTACGGCTGGGTNGGNCGAGGNATCGCTGCGCACGTTCGNGCCTTAGGNGGAACTGCTTGGGTNATCGAGGTGGACCCNGTGAAAGCGTTGGAAGCNTTCATGGACGGNCACCAAGTNGGNAATTTNANNTCNGTGCTCCCGATAGCCGACTTCGTCATCACTGCGACAGGNGGACGCCGAGCATTAGGTCGTCAGCATTTNGGNGACATGAAGAANGGCGTTATCTTGGCAAACGCCGGCCACCACGATCTCGAGATCGATGTNGAAGCNCTNGCNGACGAGGCAACCGATTTTCGNGGAGTCCGNGAGGGNATTGACCAGTATCANCTTGGAAACGGNCACTCAGTGCTGGTTTTNGCCAATGGNGCCTTAGTGAATATCGCNGGAGGNCTCGGNCANCCNATNGAAATNATGGACCTNTCNTTTGCGGTTCAAGGAGTGGGATGNCATGAACTNGCCCGCNNCNNCATTCCNGAAGGAGTACACGTCATNGATCCGGCAATCGATTCGGAAATTGCNCGAGCNAAACTNGCATTCCACGGTATTTNCTTGGAGCAAAAACNATCCNACCAAGAAGACACNATCGACGACCTACTAGGGCCGGAGGGCTGATATGTCGACCCCACATATAGAAGCTGAAGCCGNCGATTTTGCCAAAGTGGTGCTCATGCCCGGCGACCCACGGAGAGCTACCTACATTGCGGAGAACTATCTGGAGGACAGCCAACTAATCACCGATGTTCGCAACGCCGTCGGTTACACGGGTTACTACCAAGGAACTGAGATTTCGATAATGCCCTCAGGGATGGGCATGCCATCTGCAGCAATTTATATAACCGAGCTATACCGATCCTTTGAGGTGGAGACAATCATTCGAATTGGAACTGCAGGAGGATTTTTGCCCGAACTCGATCTACGAGACATGGTCGTTGCATCTGGGTGTATCACCAACAGCCGCATGCCTGAGCTATTACTCGGTAAAACAGAATATGACCTCACCCCAACGCCGTCGCTGTTCAATACAGCCGTCGATTTGAGCGACGAAACAGGGTTAGTCCTTCATAGTGGAACCATCTTTACTTCAGACATTTTCTATGAACCTGATGACGGCCTGAATGCCCGAATGATTCAAGACGGGATTTTGTGTGTAGAAATGGAGACAGCAGCTCTCTATGCCATAGCCCAAGTTGAGAAAAAACAGGCTTTAAGTTTGGTCACAATCTCCGATCACCTGACTCGCGGCACGCATCTCAGCCCCGAGGAACGGCAGAGCACACTCGACGAAATGATTTCTTTTTCCCTGAAAGTAGCCTCCCAAGAAACAGAGGCTATTGGGTGAACCAGGTTCGATAGATGTCGACGGCTCGATTGAGTTGGCTGATGTCAACCCACTCAATAGCTTGATGAGCCTGATCAATTGATCCCGGCCCGAAAACGACGCGCTGGTCAGCGACCTCTCCGTACTTGAGTGCGTTGGATCCGTACTCGGCTGTGGTTGGGGCAATGTCAGCTAGCTGTGCGAGGACCGTCACCAGAGCACACGAAGGATCTTGATAAAAACCGGGACTGCCATCTCCGTATAGCGATTCGATAGTCGTTGATAAAGGAGCTGCACTATTTTCAATGAGTGCACACAGTGCCGCCCGAACTTCGTCTATGTCCTCTTCTGGAGCTGTGCGCCGCCCGACATATAACGCACATGCATCTGGAATGATGTTCCGAGCCAACCCGCCGGCCAATTCCGTCACCGACACAGTCCCTTTCCCAACGGGGGTCGTCGCCTCAAGGCCCGCAAGTCGTTCTTGTTCTTCGTCGATAGCGACCACTATGCGCGCCGCGCCGCTTAACGCGTTAGCTCCGAGATGCGGTTTTGAAGAATGTGCTGCGTGTCCGTGAACGGTAACGTCGAGACCTATGCCGCCCTTGTGTCCATGAACAGGAGCGCACATTGTTGGTTCGGCGACGACTATCTGCTCAATGCGCTGGCCCCGTTCCAACAACCAATCACGGTACCGCGCTGCGCCTAACAAACCGCCACCTTCTTCAGAAACGGTTCCAACTAAGTTCACAGTCGGCAATGGACGCTGGCCTGCACCCTGGAGTTCTTCTAGAACCTGCAAAACAATGGCGAGGGTTGCCTTAGTGTCGACCGAACCACGTCCATAGACTCGACCATCTTCGATGCGACCATCGAAAGGGTCATCGGTCATGTGCTCCACACCGACGGTATCGAGATGCACGTCGACCGTTACGGCGTGCTCTGAAGCGCCTTCGAAACGTGCGTAGACGTTACATCGGTCAGTTTCGACTTCATCTACGACTACATCCGCCCCGAGAGCCTCCGCGTGGTTGGCTAACCAGTCTGACAACTCACGTTCCCCGCCGTCACCTGATATCGGTCCAGCGTGGAGCGGATTAACACTAGGAATTTGTACTAGTTCAGCTACTCGTTCAGCGATATCCACGTTGACTCCTCTCTCAGAACGGAATCTTAAACCGTTAAGAGGGAAACTCATGCAAGGCAACAGGGGTCTCATGCCGTACCGTAGTTTTCCTATGTCGAAGGTTTTGATGTCACTTCCGCAAGGAGAACGCGTTGGGATAGCCTTTTCTGGCGGTCTCGACACCTCTGCAGCGGTTGCTTGGATGAGAGAACACGGAGCTATCCCGTTCGCGTACACAGCCGATTTAGGTCAGTATGACGAACCGAACCTTGAAGGGGTTCCTGACCGGGCGTTGCAATATGGAGCTGAGGATGCCCGAATCGTCGACTGCAGAGCAGAGTTGGTGCGCGAAGGCTTAATGGCATTGCAGTGTGGTGCCTTTCATATTTCCACTGCAGGAAAGACTTATTTCAACACGACTCCGCTCGGCAGGGCAGTTACGGGAACGATGCTTGTCTCGGCTATGAAGGAAGATGGCGTTGATATCTGGGGGGACGGGTCGACCTACAAAGGAAACGACATAGAGCGTTTCTATAGATATGGCTTGATGGTCAACCCAAACCTCAAGATCTATAAGCCTTGGTTGGATCCTAAGTTCGTTGATGAACTGGGTGGGCGAAGCGGGATGAGTGAATTCCTCATTGCTAGGGACCTCCCTTACCGCGACCCCGCGGAGAAGGCGTATTCAACCGATGCGAATATTTGG
>PAVP01000043.1 GCA_002713975.1 Acidimicrobiaceae bacterium
TGATGACCATGATGACCATGATGACCATGATGACCATGATGACCATGATGACCATGATGACCATGATGACCATGATGACCATGATGACCATTGATACCTTGATCTAAGAATGGATTTCGTAACGGAGGCTTTTGAGCCGGCCTTTATGCAGCGGGCGTTGCTGGGAGGCCTGCTCGCTGTAGTGGCAACCTCGTTGGTTGGCACGTGGGTAGTTCTGCGCGGCCTCGCGTTTCTGGGTGACGCTCTGGCCCACGGAGTTATTCCAGGAATCGCCGTAGCGCTTCTTTGGGGTTTCAATCCTTTGATCGGAGCATTCATAGCTGCAATCGTGATGAGCGGGCTCGTAACTTTCGTTTCCAATAGAACGGTCCTGCGAGACGACACGGCAATCGGCTTGTTGTTCGTGGGAATGCTCTCTCTAGGCGTGGTGATCGTCTCACGTGCGGGGTCATTTGCAACGGATGTCACCACAATACTTTTTGGTGACGCACTGGGAGTGTCAGACGCTGATATCAGGAATCAATTTATCGCCGCCGCTTTCGTCGCTATTTGCACCGTCTTGCTTTATCGACCATTCCTTGCTTTGACTTTCAACGAGATCAAAGCTGAAACCCTTGGCATGCGACCAAAGTTGGCCCAAGCCGCCCTACTAGCGCTTTTGGCGCTCAGCATTGTCGTGAGTTTCCAGACGATCGGCACTCTTCTCGTCTTTGGGCTTGTTGTAGCTCCCCCAGCAACGGCCGCTCTTCTGGTCAGCCGAGTGACAATGATTATGTTGGTCTCGATGCTTTTAGGAGCAATAGCGGTATTCGTAGGTCTTTTGCTGAGTTTCCATTATGGAACGGCGGGCGGAGCAACTATCGCGGGACTCTCCGTCCTAGAGTTTTTCTTGGTCCTCTTTGGGCGTTCGGTCACCAATTTCTTGAAGGCGTCGCGGTAAGGGGTCCCTCGAGCAACCCCGTTGTCTCTTGTAAGACTGGGCCCTTCACATCGTTCGCTTCACAAAAGCGAGACCTGATCATGTCGCTCAATCTCATCTGCTAGATCGCCGACCCTCTAAGGTATGAACGCTTCGGCTTCGGGTGCCACGTTTGTTTGGAACCGGCCTGACTGAGGTAGAGAGGTACTGCTGTGGCGGAAGATAAATCAGGGAAAGCCCATGCCCAATGGATTTCAGGAGTGGTCGAAGATGTCCTGGAACCTGAACTTCCTATTTTGGATCCCCATCATCATTTGTGGCTTGACGAGGGTCATACCGGATGGCCCTACACGCTCGATGATTTACATAAGGACACTGGGAGTGGGCACAACGTTGTCGGCACCGTGTTTCTCGAATGTCGCGCCGAATATCGGAAAGATGGCCCAAGCCACCTTCGACCGGTAGGCGAGACTGAGTTCGTTATCGACCTTGCTGAAGAAAGCGCTGCATCGGATGGCGCAGAAATCAAGGCGATCCAAGGCAACGCAGACGTTTCATTGGGAGCCGCTGTCGAGGAAGTTCTGGAGGCCCATGAAACGGCGGGCCGGGGACGCTTCCGTGGCGTTCGATACATCACAGCTCAGGATGATCATCCCCCTCTAGCAATGGGCACCAACGCGGCGATGAATGACCCGTCCTACCTTGAAGGGGTTCAACGCGTCGGCGCACTGGGCTACACATACGACGCCATGGTGTATCACCCGCAGTTACCGGAGATGGTCGACGTAGCTCGCGCATGTCCAGGTACACCGATCGTCCTTGACCATTTGGGTGGGATTCTGGGCACAGGTCCTTACAAGGATCAACGAGCAGAGATTCTCGAATATTGGAGGGCTCAAATGTCCGACCTTGCCTCTTGTGGCAACGTCTTTTTGAAACTGGGTGGTATTGGAATGCCGATGATGGGCTTTCGATGGGATAAGCGCGACCGGCCCGCGAGTTCGGTGGAACTAGCTGATGCCTGGATTGATCCAATCCAATATGCGATTGAGGTTTTCGGTGCAGATCGATGCATGTTTGAGTCTAATTTTCCTGTCGATAAACGCGGCGCTGGCTACGTCCCGTTATGGAACAGCTTCAAACTGATAACAGCCGGTTGTTCGGACGATGAGAAGCGAGATTTATTTCACGACACAGCTGCCCGCGCTTATCGGCTTCCGCTTCTTGCACAAGCTTGAGCCTGAACGAACCATAAATCGACAGACCTCACTATTTTTCTCTCAGTCAGGTCAAGGCGGGGTTGAATGCGATCGCCCCAGCCACTTTGGCGAGTTTGATTTCGCTAGTTACTGGTGCGCTCTTCTAGGCCCGTGAGCGCCGATGTCGGCGGAAGCCCCCGTCGGGCCAGTTGCGATGGCTTTTCACTTGAAATAGAGCTCCGATGATTCGGCTAATTATTCCGCGTTCTTTCCGGTCTTTGCCGAACTCAGGTGGACCTTCATAGGTCCAGTTCTTGATTTCTTCGTCGGTCCGGTTGTCGTATTGGACCCTGTAACTCTTCATACCGCTGCCTCTTTTACGGTTTTGTTTATTGTTCATTTCGGTCCCATTCTATCACTAAATGAGCGTTTAGTAATCAAGGTGAAAGATCAGGTACGACGATGACTCAAGACACTCACGGGGCTCGACGGAAGGACTCGCAGGTGCTGTGGTTTCGCACAGACATACGAGGGTATGGTTTCGATCCGGACCAGTTCACTCAAGGCCGCTTGATGTTGCGACCTTGAGTGAAAAGATCCTCCTGATCTACTGATGTACAGCTAGGAGGCGCACTCGTGAGCTGGAGCTACGGCAGTAGTACTTCGTTGATTACGTGTATTACTCCGTTGGAGGTCTCAATGTCGGCTGTGACGACAGTTGCGGAGTTGATCGAGACTGTCCCCATGTCTTCGTTGACGACTACTTCTGCTCCGTTAACAGTTGCAACGTTCAGGTCACTGGCGCCTATGAGGTCGGAACTCATCACGGTTCCTGGAATGACGTGGTAGGTGAGCACCGCAGTAAGGGTGTCGGTGTCCGCCAAGAGCTGTTCAGCGGTGAGCCCAAGGGCTGACAAGGCATTCGCGAAAGCTTCTTCTGTGGGGGCGAATACTGTGAATGGACCTTCGCCCTTCAACGTTTCAACCAGTCCAGCGGCTTGGACCGCCGCCACAAGGGTGGGGAACTGGCCTGCCGAAACCGCGACGTCGATGATGTCACCGACTACCTCTTCGCTGGCCGCTTCCTCTTCTTCAGGTGGCGCTGCGTCTTGGGTATCGCTGCCGCAGCTAGAGAGCAGCAGAACAGCCACAACTAGGCTTGTGAACGCAGTTTTAAAGGGTTTCATAATTCCTCCATAGTATTTAGTACTAAATACTATGGAGGGGCCGAGGTGATACCTCACTAAATGTCGATGAAGTTTGAATGACCAGCGTTGGCCCCGGTTGGGTTGACAGAAATCACCCTCGGTAGCCGCAGGTCGTAGGCAATTTCGGCCAAATAAATAACAGGGGTTGTAGCTGCGTTCTCTCGATAACTCGCATTAGCCAGTGATGATTGTCTACGGCCTGCAGGTGTCGGCCCTGATCTATGATGACGTGACTGCGAACCCTTGTTGGTCCCAAGCCTCGGTGCCACCTGTGATGCTTCGAACGTTTTGGTAACCGAGGCTGTTAAGAAACAAGACACCGGATAGCGAAAGGTTCCCGCGTTCGCACACGCTCAGCAATGGTGCATCGCGGTTCTCCGGAAGGAACGGGGCAAGTTCGGCTAGGTCATCAAGNGGCATATTGATTGCCCCGGGAATGTGTCGTTGACGGTGAGCATCGGGTTCGCGCACGTCAATTACCAGGGGCTTGTGCTCTTGCCAGAAATCGTGAGCAGCGTCTACATCGACAGCCAGATNNGAGTTGATTCGAGCGTTTTCGATCATCGAATCCAGCAACTGCTCACGTTTGGTTCCCGAAGCGGGAGCTGTTCCAAGCCCGGCAACATTGCTAAGAACCGATGACGCGTACTTGAAAATGCTGTCTGGAAAAATCACCACTACAACGTTGCCTGGTTCGTCTGGTACCGACGCCAAGGCCCCAGCTAGCGCCATACCCGAACTTGGCCCAGCGATAAGACTCTCTTCTTGATTGATTCGCTGACACATCTCAAAGGCGAGCTTGTTCTCAACCTCGACTAGTCCGTCATATTTGTCTGGTGTGAAGAATTCGGTCTGGCTCAATTGGGTGAGGCTGCGCACACCGGGAATGTCGTGACCCGCGGGCGGGTGTACGCCGATTACCTGCACACCAGGTTCCTGTTCTTTCAAGAAGCTTCCCGAACCATTGATGGTCCCACAAGTACCCAGACCTGCAACGAAATGGGTGATAAGACCGGCAGTTTGATGCCAGACCTCGGGACCGGTGGTGCGATAGTGCGCATCGGGGTTGGCTCCGTTCGCGTACTGGTTCAACATTTCGAATTCTGGTTGGTTCCCGATTTCGTCAGCCCTGGCAATGGCACCTTCGGGTGCCCCTGGAGCCGGNCATAGAGTGTCTTCGAGCTCGATAACATCGACCCCCGCTAGACGCAGAATCGTACGCTTCTCTACCGGNATCTGATTCGACAGGGGAGTGGTCAGCGAATAACCCTTAGCGTTGGAGACCATCGCNAGAGCGAGGCCTGTGTTGCCTGAAGTCGGTTCAACCAGCTTCTGGGCTGAACCTATCCGTCCGGATTCTTCGGCGTCACGCACCATGTTCGCAGCGACTCGGTCNTTGACAGCGCCAAAAGGGTTGTACCACTCGAGCTTGGCGTAGACCTCGGTGTGTTCAAAAGGAATTAGACGCGACAAGCGGACCAATGGAGTTGGATTATCGACGTCTGAAAGTAAATCGAGAACTGAGTCGTAAACGCGACGCGAACTGTCACTCACGTTCAATACCTCCATGTATCCAGGTGGAAAAGACCCACATAAGAACGGTCTCTCTTTGGCTCACTGTAACCAGAATTGAAATTTAGTGACTATAGATTTTGCAAAAAAGATGCACACCACCAATGTAAGCACCAAATACAACGACTTTATGCTGTAAATAATGGTTCTGTTGGAATAATTTTGCTTACCGATGCGTCTCTGGATTTTGTGGGACTCACGCGTAACGAATCTAGGACCTCTCACTATTTGGGTNCCCCCGAAGTTGTGATGGAGNGCTACTCGCGTCGAAATTCGAGTNCCAGCGTGNTTCAAACGGNTAGGTCGTCGCGGCGTCGAGCGAGGATCTGCTGGATTGAGCGGTGATCTCCAACACANCGGATCACCAGATGCTGAGCGCCGCCCTNTACAAAGGCGCGAANGAAGTCGACTACTTGGTCTTCGGTGCCNCCTTTGCAGGCCTGAAACTTTCGCAATGCAGCTGCGGGCGCGCTGTAGTAGTCCTCGAGGTATGTGTCGATGGCTGCCTCGGCGTCNGCGCTATCGTCCATAATNGANACCGTTAAATAGATNGCAGTGGTGAGGTCGTCGAGGTTNCGACCNGCNGCAGTNGCCGCTTCCCGAAACTCTTTGTTGCGTTGCGCAAAGGTACCTGCGTCTGGACCGATGGGGAACCAGCCATCGTGGTGTTTGGCGGTGCGTTCAATNCCAGCGCTGACTGTCGCTGCGCTCCAGATTGGCGGACCACTTTTGCGATATGGGACNGGAGCGAGCGTGCCCGCGGTGACTGACCAACGTCCCTCCCAGGTGACTGGTTCACCGCTCCATAAGGCGCGACACAGTCTGATCCCTTCCATGTATCGACCCACCCGACCTTCGAATGGAACTCCGGCAGCAGNGAACTCATGACGCACAGCGGGCGTGTCAGGAGCNATTCCGGCGCCGACGATTAGTCGCCCTTCNGAAATCTGGTCAACGGTCGCAAGTTGCTGCGCTAGCACGACTGGGTTACGNAGCGCTGGAAGCAAGACGGCTGTACCGACATCAACGTTGGGCACAGCGCCAGCCACGCCAGCGAGGAGGGTGATCGGATCATGTCGCGGGCGAGCCAACAGNGAATCNCCAGCCCAAATCGAGTCAAAGCCGAGGTCAGCAGCTTCTTTTGCCGCTTCGATCATGGGACGAACCGAGTGGCTTGCCTGCATGATCTTCTCGCGTGTGGGCAACAAGTATCCGAGCTTCACGGTCATGGTCTGATTCTCCCAGAAGAATATGGTGACTGCATAGCCTGCTCTGGTTTGCAGAGCAGGTTCCGTGTTGCTGAAACCCGCATTCAGCGGCTCGCCGACCAATCGTTTCTTGGTCAGTGCCAATTTACGGAGATGTCACCGTTACTTGTTTGGAGTTAACTACCGGTGACGTCCGCGTCCATGCGTCCGGTAGTGGGCAAGCCACGCTGCTCGATCGCCCGATGTCGCGCCGTGATCGATTCAATGATGTTGGGGTCGGTAAAGATATAAAACTCTTCGTTAATTACNGCGNNGTGAACAATTTCGGCCACTTCATNGGCCGGACGACCCGACGCNATGACGTCCCACATGGCCGAGGCGACCGAGTCGGAACGTTCCGTCGCCANAGGGGTGGGCACCGTTTGAAAACGTTCAGGGCGGTGCGCCTCATCATGCATGATGTTTGTGGCTACTGGACCGGGACATAACACTGAAACGCCGATACCAGGGGCCCGNTGCGAGAAATCGTGGAATTGACACTCAGAGAGNGCAACCACNGCNTGTTTTGCTGCGTAATAGGCAGCGCTGATGACGGCNCCCGANGTGAGTCCTGATTGNGAGGCGGTATTGACGATGTGACCATCTCCATATGAAAGGAGATGCGGGACAAACGTACGAATTCCGTGAANAACTCCCCAAAGGTCGACGTCGAGTACCCATTGCCAATCCTGAANGGNCAGTTCGTGCGGCGCGAGACCTGGAGGGCCCGCAACGCCNGCATTNTTGCAGACCAGATGGGCGCGGTCGAAGCGATCAATGGTGAATGCAAGCAGATCTTCGACNTCTGACGCTGCGGTGACATCGACAGGTAAACCTGCTGNGGGTCCAACTTGNGAAATTTCNGTGATGGCNGCATCGAGTNCTACCTCNTCGANGTCTGCGAGCACCACGTTCATCCCCGCTTCTGCCCACCGNTTCGNCATGGCTCTGCCAATACCGCTGCCCGCTCCCGTNACAACCGCAGTTTTTCCNNNCAAATCCTTCACGACGTCCCCCTTNNGGTCGGATCAACAAATCNAAAATNGTGGCGCTAGGNACCCATGCAACATCAGTGCGTCAGGCCTTNNCGGGCCAACCTCAACCCAGACATATTCTTTCACTTGCGTGAACCAAACGGTGTCAAGCCGACTCGGAGGTTTGAACCCCGATGATGCTGCAGGTCTTCCGTTATGTTGTGGTCATGAACAAACCAGTTGTGCTCGTTCACGGAGCCTGGCATGGGCCATGGTGTTGGGAGCGCGTGACCCCTTATCTAGACGCAGCGAACATTCACTGGGTAGCACCAGATCTACCGAGCGTCGTAGATGCTTCGACGGGAGCAAACCAAACTGAAGACAACGCGGTGGTTAGAGATGCGCTTGACGGATTACCTGGAAGCGAGAACGCGATTTTGCTTGGCCATTCGCGAGGGGGCACGGTGATAACCGAAGCTGGAACTCATGACCGAGTTGGCCACCTGGTGTATCTCACGGCTTTCCTTGGATTAGAGAATGAAGACACCACCCCCTACAGGTCCGATGATCTCAATCAGTGTTTAGAAGTTCAAGATGATGGAACTATCACCGTNAAACCCGAATTAGGNAAAGCAGTGTTTTANAACGAACACGATGAGNANGACTTCGGNTGGGCGGCACAACAGTTACGTCCCCAAAGTTTGAAGCCGTTCGAGGGTAAATCAGAATTAGCTTGGCAAACGAAACCATCAACGTACGTGGTTTGCCGATACGACAATGCGCTACCGGTTGCCGGCCAACGCAAGATGGCTGCCCGAGCTACCCAGTCAATTGAATGGGACACAGACCATTCACCGTTTGTTTACCGCCCCGAACTTGTCGCGACGTTGCTGGTCGGTCTGAGTGTCAGCAGCTAGTTGTCTGTCCCAAAATTGAAAACACTGGCTCCACAGAGCCGTACGTACCTAATAAAGCTCGTTGCCCTCATGCCACGAACCAAACCGGGCCTCCATCTCTGCGACGGTCTCATCGGAGATTGTTTGGTCACCTAAACACTCTGCATAGCTGGCCAGACCATCAATATCGGGCCAGTCACCAGGGGACCATAACTTCGATCGGATTACCGACTTCCCACAATGAAACATCACCTCATCGATCGTCACGACCGTCGCCAGAACGGGTAGTCGCGGACCGATCGCCATTGTGGCCAACAGATCGGGATCAGTGACGATCTGGCCAGTGCCGCTCACCCTCAAAACTTCGCCCCGTCCAGGGACNACGAACATCAGACCGATCTGAGGCCGCTCTAACATGTTGTGCAAAGTGTCGAGCCGGCGGTTACCAGGACGATCAGGAATAGCCAACGTTTCATCGTCCAGAATTTGAACGAACCCGGGAGGGTCACCCTTAGGCGACAAGTCCATCTTCCCTGATGAGTNGACGCTAGATACAACGACGAACGGGCTTCGCTCAATCCACCTGCGGCAATGCCCATCAAGAGCCGACAACACTTTGGTTTCCTGAGCTGGCCGGGGCGGCGGGATCAGGCGACGAAGATCGTCTGCGGTTGTTATCACATGTTGTGAATCGATCATGGACCCATTGTCGCCGCTACTGGGGTTATGTCAATCCTTGGGCCCCAACACAACGAACCATCGTCATATTCGCAGTGGTGTTCCCATTTGGGTAAAACGTGTAGGTGTGAGTGTCGCTGCCGAAATGGGGGATAAATGAGTGTCCATCGAGAACAACTGCATATCGAAGGGTTGGAAGAGCTTGACGTAGATGAACCGGTGGTGATGCTGAATCTAATGAAATTCAGAGATGAATCGTTAGATGGCGACGGCACTGGTTGGGATGCGTATCAGAGGTACAGCCGAGGCGTCATCGGATTACTGAAAGCCAACAAAGGAACGATTCTTTGGGCGGGACCCGTGACGACGTTGGCATTGGGAGAGCTTGCAGATGGATCATGGGATTACGTCTCGCTCGTTTTGTACCCTCGACCCGCCGCTTTCATCGACATGATGACATCGCAGGAGTATCGAGNTCCCAACGTGCATAGGGAAAACGGAACNGAGCGACACACGATTATCGCCTTGAGTACTGATTACTCAAAATTTTTAGGGGTTCATAATCGAGAGACCTGACAAAAACTTTAAACGGGGCGTTGAATTACAGTGAGCGTTGTGGAGTCGTTACTTGTCCTAACTATCGGCCAATCGCCTCGGGAGGATATCCAAACTGAGCTTCGCCAAATTTTGGGAGAACGACCCATTGAAGTCCGGGGTGCTTTAGATGGACTGTCTAATGATGAAGTAGCTGAATTAGCGCCCAGCCATGCGGCCGATACGTTCCACACCCGACTCTCTGACGGCACTGAAGTCGTGGTCTCCAAGGAGGCAGTCACCGGTCGTATAGATGAAATACTTCAAAAAAGTGAGAGTCGCCCAGTACTGGTTGCTTGCACTGGTCAATTTGAAGGGTTGCCAAACTATCCGAACGCACTATTCCCGTCCGCAATTCTGGGATTGCTTGTCGAGGCAGTTGCCCCCGCTTCCAGCACGCTGGGGGTGCTGGTCCCTCTGGCAGAACAGGTCGAATCGTTAACCCGGCAGTGGCAGCGCCCTGATCGAGATGTTGTTGTTGCTGCGGTGAAGCCCGGCGAAGACCCCGACCAAGCCGCAACAACGTTGTCAGACGCAGGTGTAGACCTGGTGGTGCTTGACTGTTTCGGTTACGAAACTGCTCTGTTGAACCGCGTTCGAGAAATTACTGGGGTACCAGTCTTGTCAGCCGTGCGTTGCACAGCCCATGTGGCTTCAGAGATGCTCGGATGACCCGTACTTTGGACGCCCAGGACGTCGACGACCTCGCCGTTGGCGCTTGGNTTCTCGGTACCGGCGGAGGAGGAAGCCCNTATCTCAATCANCTCAACATGCAACGCNTTGCCGCCGACGGNATGCAGTTCNAACTCATCGANCCTCAAGAANTAGATGACCAGGCACGGGTCGCTGTGGTGTCAACAATGGGAGCGCCACTGGTAATGCAAGAACGGCTNCAAGACCCACGCGACGTGGCACGAGCGGTGCAAGTGATGGCCGAACACACGGGATCGACCTTTGACGCAGTTATGGCAACCGAAATTGGCGGTTCAAACGCCTTTCAGCCACTCATGGCCTCGGCACACCTTGGAATACCAATCGTTGATGCAGACGCGATGGGNAGGGCATACCCNGAGGCTCAAATGACAAGCTTCGCNATAGGNGGNCTTCAACCGTGGCCGCTNGCACTNGTCGACCCCCGCGGTGTGGAAGCNATCGTCACGCAGGTTCCCACCTGGAAGTGGATGGAACGTGCCAGTNGGGCCCTCACTATNGAAACAGGTTCGATGGCAGCGACATGCAAAGCACCGAGAANCGGAGCAGAGGTCAAGCGTTGGGGAGTNGCCAACTCAATGAGTTTCGCGATACATCTGGGCGCGNAAGTCCGAGAAGCCCGGGTCGGACATGAGGATCCAGTTNCGGCNATNTGTTCAGCAGCGGACGGTCAAGTTCTNTTCACAGGCAANATTGTNGANGTNGACCGNCATACGACGGGNGGTTTTCTGCGCGGGGTCGCGAAGATNTCNGGTTTGGATCAACATNCNGGTTCNGANGTAGAGCTTGAATTTCAGAACGAATGGCTTGTAGCACGCATTNAANATCAGGTCNTAGCGACCGTACCTCATCTCATCTGCTTGCTAGATGCAACATCAGGNGAAGCGNTCGGAACGGAGACCGCACGCTATGGACAACGGGTAGCGCTNATTGGNATTTCGGCGCCACCGCTGTTTCTTAGTTCNACTGCTCTCNACTACGTCGGCCCNCGAGCGATGGGGTACGACCTCGACCCAGTAGATCCTTGCCCATGAGACGCATCGGAATTGATGTCGGCGGAACNAACACAGACGGCGCCTTACTGGACGGCGAACGAGTGATCGAGACAATCAAGACTCCAACCACCACCGATGTTCTCGGCGGAATTCGAAACGTCCTCGACGGACTTTCGCATCGGGATATCGACGCAGTCGTAATTGGTACAACGCAGTTCACCAACGCCGTGGTGCAGCGATCAAATTTGAACCGTGTGGGGTTTCTTCGAATCGGCCTCCCAGCCGGCCGCTCATTGCCTCCGTTGTCTGGATGGCCCTCNGATCTTGCCGAAGCAGTTCGCAGCGACACGTTCCTAGTTCGGGGTGGCATTGAATACGACGGCCGCCCTTTCGAAGAACTCGANGAGCAGGNAGTGATCGATGCCGCCCACCAATTCGCTGACAGTGGAATTAATGCCATCGTCGTAGCAGGCAGCTTTTCNCCAATCGATACCAGGCAAGAACTTCGAGCGGCCGANCTCATNGCANAACACCATCCCAAATCTCAAGTCACNGTTTCACATCGGCTTGGNCAACTAGGCCTTCTCGAACGAGAAAACGCNGCGGGTCTCAACGCCTGCCTNCTAGAGCTNGCTGAGTCAGTTATCGCGGCCTTTGGANCTGCGATAGACCAAGCGGGNCTCGGATCNCAAACNCGTCTGTTNNTAACNCAGAACAACGGCACACTTCTGCAAATNGACGAGGCNGTCAAATACCCAGTGCTTACNTTCGCATCGGGCCCNACNAATTCCATGAGAGGAGCNGCTGCTCTTGGAGGAGTTGATGATGGACTNGTCGTGGACGTGGGAGGGACCACCGCAGATTTCGGGGCACTCGTATCGGGTTACCCCCGACAAGCGAANGCAGCAGTNGAAGTGGGCGGGGTACGCACCTTGTTTCAACTCCCAGACGTNCTTTCAATAGGGTTAGGTGGAGGGAGCAGAATCCATANAGATCCGCTCCGACTCGGCCCCGATAGCGTTGGCCAGCGACTAGTTACCGAAGCACTTGCCTTCGGTGGNNCTGTNCCCACGCTCACNGATGCCGCNATAGCNNCNGGGTTGCTNCAGGTTGACGGNACCTCTCGCCCCGACCTAGCTAACGCCGACGANGTACTCNANTATGCAGCAAAGATGATNGCNGATGGTGCCGATCGGATGAANCTNTCCTCGCTNGAAGTTCCACTAATNGCTGTGGGTGGNGGAGCTTTTGCAGTGTCNGANGCGATGGCAGGGATCAAAGAGGTAATNCGGCCAGTCCAAGGTGACACNGCNAACGCNATCGGGGCTGCTTTAGCTGANGTGAGCGGGGTGANNGACCGAGTGTTCCATGACATNGGACATGATGCAGCTGTCNCAGAAGCTATTCGGCTNGCGACAGAAGACGCAGTAGCTTCNGGGGCTGACCCAACTATGGTCGAAGTGATCGAAGTTGAAGATCTCCCACTNGCNTATCTTCCCGGTGATGCCCGNCGCATTCGAGTNCGNGTGGNAGGTCCGCTCGAAAGCCTTCATAGCNCCAACGGNTAGTGTGNATTNTGCGATTCGATCNACCTGAACAGCCGGANCGNAGACTTTCAGATTCCGAANTGGCATCANTGAAAGAAGACGGCGTAATCCATGCCCCCGGNGTGNTGTCTGATCGTTGGGTTGAACGAATNGCCATGGCTATAGAACACACCCANNAGTCGCCNAGCAANCTNGGTGAGGCACTTTCTATCAAGGACCGCGGNTTCACCTCCGATCTGTTCATGTGGCTACAGAGNGACTATTTCAAAGANATAGTCTTCGGTTCACCACTAGCAAGGCTGGCGCANCANGTTCTTGGCTCGTCGTCNGTGACTCATTGGTACGACCAGTTGTTCTTAAAAGAACCAGGATCAACTGTTCCCACCCCTTGGCACCACGATCTGACCTTTTGGCCCATTAGTGGCGAGCAAATTGTCAGTATGTGGATTCCAGTCAACAAGGTCACTTCCGACTCAAGCGGACTCCAATTCATTAAGGGTTCACACCNGTGGTCAAACCGNTTCAAAGCAATAACCCCGGATTACAACTCCTACATGATTAATCCAGAGCTTGAAGATATGCCTGATATCGACTCCAACCGCGAGCAGTATGAGGTTCTTGCCTGGGATCTTGAGCCCGGGGATATGTTGATTTTCCACCCCCTTACCGTTCACGGCTCGCAAGGCAACTCGTCACTGACTGACCGTCGCTGGGGGTTTGCCAGTCGATGGGTTGGAGAAGACGTTGTGTATGACCCGAAGCCGCACACGATGCCGTTGCCCCCAGACCACGGGCTCGACCCAGGAGACAAACTCGGAGGACCCAAATTCCCCACTGTGGTACAGGGCACCTAGTTTTGTTCAACTCTGGGTTACTCGATTGAGGATTGAGGGACCTTTTCTTGTGGGCCACCGATACCGGCAGTGAGCTTCCATCCCACGGTTAAGAGAATGGCCATGGTTGCTGAAGTGACAAGCCAGGCTGCAGTATTTCCGGCGGTCGCATAGATAGCTGCCAAAACAAGTGCGGCTATCGCTGCGGTACCGACCTCAATCGCGCTTGCAAGTCCCTGAGCAGCTGCTTGACGGTTTTCGGAAACCGAAATTGAAACCAGCATGGTGCCAGCCGGAAAGCCGATGCCTTCGGCGAAGCCACATGCCACGGTGAGCAATATCAACGCTAAAAGCCCTGGCACTAAACCGAACAAAGCCGAAAAAGCTGCGCAGGTAGCCACCATCCCAATGGCCCATTTCCGAGAGCCATAACGTTGAGCGAGTATGCCGCCCCATGGGGCTAACACGGCGATGGGAAGGGCGATACACGTCACGGTCACACCGATCTGCCATTGAGAAGCACCTCGATTGTCCATGTCAAGAATCCACACNGATTCGAACGCCCCGATAAAGACGAAATAGGCAGATACAACCGAACATGCTCCGACTAGCTGACGATTTCGCAACAGGTCAGATAAAGGCTCACGCTCAACGTCCTTAGCGGCCGTATCGCTTTGGGCTCGCCATGCTGTGGGAATGAGTAAGGCCAGAAAGACTGCCATAAACCAGAACGGAGCNCGGAAGCCGCCGATCGCGTTCAGNGCTGCNGCCGCAGCAGGCCCGACNACGAAGCCGGCCACATCGAANGCCCCTAACCGACCTATNTTCCGACCAAGGTTTNGNGGGTCGGCGACGATGACAGTGCGACGAGCGGCTGGTNNAGCTACNCCAAATGCCAGGCCCATCAATACGCGTCCNAACATNAACAACCAAAATTCTGTTGNNACTGCCATAACAACTAGAGCGGCAAGCCCCAACAAAAGGCCTGATCGCAGCATTAACGGAGCCCGACCTCGGTCTGCTTGAGGGCCTAACGCTAATGCCGCGATAAAACCTGCTCCCAGTCCGCCAGCGACTGACGCCCCGATGGCGAAGTCAGAAAATCCAAGGTTGTTTCGGAACTCTGCCAAAAGCGTTACAACGCTCGCCAANCCCGCNGCCATCCCGAANACAATCAAGTAATAAGGCAACAGGCTCGGCCCTNANCNAAGAGTGTTTGGNGATGTCATGCAGGTCGNTGCGCCTTTGCCNTACCGGNCGGAGAGANNATAACGNTCNCCCACTTAAGTCCTATGATTCTGNCCCAAATATCAGCGATATGAGGCNGTTTCNGANGGTNAACGTTTAAGAACAGTTTGGTTAAGACCACAAAAATCTCTTGGTGAAGAAGTGANCTGCTGGTACAAAGAAACCTGAACAAANGAAAGTAGAAACAGCAAAATGAAATTCCCACACCACGCAAGTGGTCGGGCTCGGTCGTATCGAAGTACCTACAGATGCACCTCATGCCGCACTTCCATTCATTGGGACGGCACCGTCAAGGCCTATGTCTCTGACGAACAGTTAACCGAAACCTGTGCCAAATCAACAGAAGGTCATACCTGCTAGAAATCAAAAAAGCAGAACCGTTTATAAGAGACTTCCGCAGACAAAGTGGAGGTCTCTTTACTTTTTCTCAGTCAGAATGGGCCTATGAAGTTCTCGCAACTCAAGGTCAGAGACGACTTCGTTATCGAAGCTCATGAACTTGAGTGGCAGTTCTCAACTTCCAGCGGCCCAGGTGGCCAGCACGCCAACCGTGCACAAACACGCGCNGAAGTTCGTTGGAACATAGCCACTTCCCAAGCNGGNACTATCGAACAACGCACACGGCTGATCAACCTTTTTGGTGAACTCGTAACTATTCGNGCAGATCAATATCGCTCTCAGAAACGCAATAGAGATGANGCNTTACGGCGNCTNTCCGCCAGAGTGCGCGACGCGNTAGAAGTTCAACGTCNGAGGAAGAACACTCGCCCAAGNAGGTCTGCGAAAAGTAAACGAACTGACGCNAAGACNCGACGTGGNCGACTCAAGCAACAACGNCAACGCCCNTCATTGGATGACTGACGCCTGCCGTTGNTAANTCTNTACCNGANGGACAAAAAAGTTGTGGGGATTCCCGGAACGTGTTCTNNGNNGNTANAGAACCAGCTATCTGTTTATCCNTCTACTCGCGTACGTAATTTCGGAATGACTTCGTTNGCNAATCTGGTGAGGGAATCGTTCATAACAGANGGCGCGAGACCTGGAGGACCTCCCCAAGTCACCAAATCAGTTATGCCGTGGTCGNTAATCAGTTGTTCNAGCTCTGNGACGCAATGGTCTACAGAACCAACGGTCCACGCAAGGGGATTGAGTGGAACGGGAGTTCGAGTCGTCTTCGGCCCTGATCTGTCAGCTACTTCAGATTTGTGATCGCTGCTCGCTTTGATCAGTCCTACATAAATATCTCTTCGGTACTGTTCTGCTATGGCGATAGGTTCCCACTCTCTCTCTGGGTCGTCGGTGACGAAGACGCCTCTTATCAAGCCGACACGACGATCACTAATGTCATTAACAGCGGCCTTCCACGGGTCAATAGTTAGGTGTTTTGGGCCCTGTGGGAGTAGGTGTGTTCCAAATCTCGCCGCCCGTTTCGCACCGGCTGGGCTAGTAGCAGCGATCCACAGCGGGGGACCTCCTGGTTGGACCGGATCAGGAGTAACTCGAAGGTCGGAGAATCGGTAACGCTTACCTGCAAAACTGAATGGCTCGCCGCTCCAGGCGAGTTGCAGAACCTGTAACGATTCTTCGGTCAGGGAGACGCGACGGCTTATAGGAATATCGAATCCTTGGAATTCGTGTGTGGCGTAACCCATTCCCACTCCGAGTTCCATTCGGCCATTAGAGATGTTGTCAAGAATTGCTAGGTCTTCAGCTAAACGAACTGGATGTCGGAAAGGCAAAAGACATATGTCGGTTGAGAATCTTATACGGGCTGTTTTTGATGCTGCTGCCGCNGCNACAGGGACGAAATTAGGCAAGTAGCCGTCTTCAATGAAGTGGTGTTCGGTGAACCAACAGAGCTCCATTTTTAGAGACTCGGCCAATTCGATTTGCTCGAAAGTTTCTGCGTACACCTGGGGCATTGTGATGTCGCTTCCAGGTGGACAGCGGAAGTCATGGACGATGCCGAAGCGTANGGGTGGAGTCATGACTTCAAAATAACTGCGTTTCCCCACGCGTGGGACGAACAAGAAAAAGAAGAGCTCGAAACGCCCATCAGTCAAGTGGTCCGTCTCTGAGTTCATGGAACAATGAGGTATGACTTCGACGCGAATCTTGGTCTTTGCCGCAGGATGCGGNCTGACTCTCGGTGTGGTGGCCCTTGTTAGGTCGTCCATTAATTGGAGCCGTGCGGCCAGACGTTTCTGCGTTTGGATGGTGCTAATAGTTGCTGTTGTTATCGGTTACAGCGGTACTGCTACTGCTCATGATCCGGTCTTTCTAACTGAGGACCACTTTGCCCCTGAAATNGGACCATTTCTTCCTGATGGAACCATTTCGTTTGCTATGTATGGTCGGCTTGCAGAGCCGACCAGTACTCAGGGTTTTCAGGCTCGATTGCAACAGGGACAATCGTTAAATCTCTCNCTGCTCGTTCCAGCGGTCCTCCCAGAAATTGGTTTTGAAATTGGATCGCTACCTGAGGTGAAAGTCACACGACCAGATCAAACTTCGTTCGTCTTGAGTGCTCAGTTTCGCGAGACTTTCCACGAACCTTTTACCAACACCACCTACCTGCGCTTGGCAGATCATTTGGAAGAAGCTCAACAAGGGGAATACAGCTTGCTGATTTCAGGTAAAGCCGCTGGTAGGTATGTGGTGTCGATAGGAACACTGGAAAGGTTCGGGACTGAGATAGGCCGCTACACAAGGCCTCTAGTTGTTGGGCGATCCACGAGTCCAGTAGTTGAGTGGTTCGAAACTGATAATGGACTTGAGAGCAATGAAAACGTTGAGAGCCCAAAAAAGCTGAATGATGGGCCGAAGAAGGTTGCTTCCGAACCGGGACCCGAACAACCCCGAACCAATCAAACAACTTCCCGAGGAGCAGCCGATACGGGCACTAATTGGATGGGTTTCTTGTTCGCCGCGTGTGTTGCGCTGGCGCTTGTTGGTGTAGCGCTAATCCGAAAACGAAAGCCTTAGATGATCGAATCAAATAGATCGAAGATTGCCCGCCCAACACACCGAGTTCAGACGTTTCTCCGTATACCTGTCAGATAGGTATTCTGCTTTCGGTTGCTATGTAGGGCCGTCAAGCAAGATGCCCGAGCGCTCGAGGTCTTCGACTTGATCAGAACTGTAACCCAGCTTTGTTTTCAAGATTTCAGCGTTATGTTCTCCGAGTAGAGGAGCTACTAGCTCCGGTAGCTGACCGCCGGCGCTGAACTTCCAAGGGAATCCGGGGATAGGCACCGATCCGTGGATGGGGTCCTCGACCCATCTCACCATTTCNCGTGCGTTGAAATGTGGGTGGTCGATAGCATCNAGCGGGCTTAGAACCGGGCTCGCAGGTACTCGGTACTCTTCCAGATGGTTCAGGAGCGCTTCGTTCGTCTCGAAGGTAGACATCCACTCTTCAATAACGGGGATGAGCTCATCTTTTCGTTCTGCTCGAGCCGACATTTCCGCGTAACGAGGATCGGTGATCCAATCGATCCGACCCATAGCACGACAGACATTCTCCCATTGGAAATCCAGTGCNAGCATGGCGATCCAGTCATCTGGTCCCCGAAACAGTCCCACAGGAAAAACCAGTTCGTGGTGTTGTCCCATACGTTGTGGGACGAAATCGCCGTCACTTAGGTGCCAAGCTTGAAGAGCGATCTCATGATGGTGGAAAATGCAATCAACCATCGCAAGATCCAGGAACTGTCCTTGTCCCGTTCTTTCTCGGTGAAATAGTGCGTACCCCAGTCCGGCGAATCCGTGAACAGCGGCATTGTTATCGGCGATAGCACTCCAAACCACACCGGGTGGTTCTCCCGGTGACCCTGTCATATGCATGAGACCCGATGCTGCTTGGGCGATGAAATCGAAACCCGGCTTGTTTGCCCATGGCCCGGTGCGACCGAAAGCTGAAACTGAGATGTAGATAACGGCAGGGTTTAGGGCTTTGATCGACTCGTAGTCCAGTCCACGGCTGCGTAAGGTCTCGGCGGTCCCGAAGTTCTCGAGAACAACATCAGCTGTTGATGCCAGATCCCGCGCTATTTCGAGCGCTTCATCGCGTTCCCAGTTAAGGGCGATGCTCTTTTTGCCGCGGTTGTGTTGAATAAAAAAGCCACTTCTCTGTTCTTTCAAAATGGGCAACAGACGCCCACCGTCTCCTGTTGGGCCGATTTCCACTTTGGTGATGTCCGCACCCAATTCTGCCAGCATGCGAGTTACCCCTGCCCCCGCCAAATACTGACTGAAATCGACTACGTGGATGCCATCCAACATCAGAGTTGATTCTTCTTGGGTCACTCTCACCCCCCCCGGTAAGTAGCATCGCAAACTTAGTTTGAGAAGGGGTAGGTGTGACGAGGTTGGTCAGCAGCACCTATACACGGACCTCTAATACGCGTATTGTGAGATGCAGTTTGGAATGCATCAGCAGATCGACTCTAGGAACTTCATGTTTCGACCAATGGGTTGAGACGCAGCACCCGGCGAACCGCGACGAAATTACTTGGAGCCACTAACTCAATGGCAAAGAANGTTTTAGGTACCGACCTTGAGGATTGCAGTAGAGACCCTTTAACCGGCTATTACAGGGACGGCTGCTGTAATACCGGGCCAGGTGATATGGGAGTTCACACGGTGTGCGCCGTCGTCACCGATGAATTCTTGGAATTCTCAAAGAGCGTTGGGAACGATTTAAGTNCACCNCACCCTGAAGTGGGCTTCGCTGGACTTCAAGATGGAGACTCATGGTGCCTGTGTGCGCCCCGATGGCAGGAGGCTCTCGAAGCTGGAGCTGCACCGAAAG
>PAVP01000044.1 GCA_002713975.1 Acidimicrobiaceae bacterium
TTTGTGCGCCGCCGAGGGTTTCATCGTCACTGTCTTCCCCAGTGGCCATCTTTACTAAGGGTGGTCCACCAAGAAACACTTTGGATTGGTTTCGAACAAAGATGTTGTAGTCGCTCATTCCGGGCTGGTAGGCGCCACCAGCGGTTGAGCTTCCGAAAACGACGGCGACAGATGGAATTCGTAGTTTGGATAATTCAGTGACGTCATAAAACAGTCGTCCTGACTCTGCGAAATGGTCACTCTGTTCAATCATCTGTCGCTCAGGGTCGTCGTCGCCGCGTAGGTCACCTCCGGCCGACTCCACAAATTGGATGTACGGCATGCGGTTTTGGCGGGCGATTTCGATTGCTCGCATCAGCTTCCGCCCGGCTACCTGAGTCATCGCTCCACCGAGAACTGTCGGATCGTTTCCTTCGATCACGCACTCAACACCTTCGATCACGCCTATGCCCATGACCAGACCTCCACCAACCGCGTAATTGGTGCAGTAGCCGGCAAGGGAACTGATTTCGAAGAATGGCGAGTCTGTGTCGAGCACCATTTGTATGCGTTCTCGGACGGGGGTCTTGTCGCGGCTTCGCATTCTGTCCATCGCAGCGGCCCCGCCGCCAGCAGCAGCCTCGGCATGTAACTCGTCGATGATCGCCAGCTGTTCCAGCATGTCGTCACAATTTTTTTCGAACCAATCAGCATTGGTATCGATGTGGGATTGGAGTATCGCCACCCTGTTCTCCCTTTAAACACGTTGTTCGATCTTCGATTCCTAGGTGAAACAACGGCTGAGAGCAAGCGCGTTCGGCAATCATCCGCCAAACTTGCAGCTGTGAGTAGCGAATTAGAGCGTTCTCCTTGGACCCCAATCTCCCACCGAATGACACGTGCTGACGTTGACAGGGACTATGTCCTTTGGGTCGATCTACCTCCGACCTACGATCCTGATGGAGATGAACTGCATCCGGTGTATCTGTGTTTCGACGCTATGTGGACATATGGAACAGTCGTTGACACGGTGCGGCTTCTGGCGCCTTCTAAGGAACTTCCCAAGGCGATTGTTGTGGGTGTGGCCCACGACGAGCCGTCTTATAGGGAGGTGATTCAGCTTCGCGCGATGGACTTCACAACCACCGCCGTTGATGCCCCGCCGTTGACGGGAGTGCGGATCCCAGGTGAACAACTGGGGGGAGCAGAGATGTTTCGGCGTTGGTTGGGTGCAGAAGTCATTCCGTTTCTCAACACCCAATACCGCGTCTCTGAGATGACTTTTATTGGACATTCGTTCAGTGCATTATTTGGTGTTCACGTGCTGTTCGAAAGTTCAGCGATGTTTGATCATTANCTTCTNGCNAGCCCTTCGGTTTGGTGGGATGACCAGGTGATGTTTCGCCGNGAAGAAGAGCGATATGAAAGTAGCGAAAATCTTGACGCCCACGTGTTCATGTCCAAAGGCGAGTTGGAAACGGACGAACTATCACCCCATCAAGAATTCTATGATCAGCTGGCGTCTAGGAACTATGACGGCCTCGATCTTCATTGGCAAGTGTTCCCGAACGAAAGCCACATGTCGGTTACACCTGTAGCGCTAAGTCACGGGCTGAGGACCCTTCATTCAACTCGGTGAGCGAAGCGGTTAGTTTCTGAGCAAGAATGGTGCNATGGGGGCACCACTAATTACCGAAGAACCGTATGCATCTAGCGGGACAGTTCCTGTTTATGACGCTGATGCTCATATAGCTGAACCCACGTCAGTCTGGCAGGAGTACACCGATCCCAAATATCGTGACTTGGTGCTGCAGTGTCGGCCGGTAGGTGACGCCGACAGTGTTTTCGTCGAGGACCNGAGTATGGATACGAGTGCAGCACCGGCTTGCATTCCNAATGCGTATGGCACCGCTGTCACCTGGGACGACATAGTTCCCGGTAGCTATGACCCGTCTGAACGTCTGAAAGTGATGGATGGTGAGGGTCTCGCCGCGGCGCTTATGTTTCCCTCCGTGCACTTGATGTCGGGCGATATTTCTGATGGCGAAGTCGCTGCCGCTAACGCTCGGGGCTACAACCGATGGATGTCTGATTTCGTTTCAGAGAATCCTGACCGGTTGTACGGCGTCGGTGTCACTCCACTGCAGTCGGTTGACCATGCAGTCGCAGAGATCGAGTTTTGCGCTGATGCTGGCTTGACTGGAGTGACGTTTCGGCCGGAGCGTTACAACGGACTTGAGTTGTTCTCAGACGATATGGATCGCGTTTGGTCCGCGGCTGAAGATCACGACATGACGGTTGCTATCCATGGCAGTTTTGGATCCAAAATGAAGAGCTTTGCTCGGACCCGATACACCAATCAGTTCTATGTNCACATGGTTTGTCACCCGTTCGAACAGATGGCGTCGGTAATGGAAATGGTCGCGAGTGGCGTACTAGATGCTCATCCTCGCCTACGGGTCGGATTCTTTGAATCAGGATTGGGATGGCTTCCTTACTGGTTAGATCGACTNGATGAACACAAGGAATCGATGGGGCACTTGGTACCGCGACTGAAACGCGAGCCAACCGAAATCTTTTCTGAACAATGTTTTGTCACGATGGAAGCCGGCGAAGGAGAAGCATTCGCTCAACTTGCCGACATGGGTCTCGCACATACAGTGGTCTGGGGTTCGGATTATCCGCACTACGACTGCACCTACCCCGGGGCGCTAGCTGAACTTGATGAGACTTTCGAAAGAATCGGCAGAAACGACCTTCGATCAGACGTCGTGTACACCAATGCTCGCCGGTTCATGGGTTTGGCCTAGANACAGTTTCGNTTTAACCACTCCGTTCCGAAGCTCATAGTCAGCTTTGAAGTCAGGCATGTCGAAACGCGTGATCGCCAGATAGGCATTTCAGCTACTCTTTGACGACTTCCTGAGATTCGGTGGGAATTTGACTAAAGAAAAAGGTGAACTATGTCGGTTATGACTATCGCAGTTACTGCTGTCCAAGATCTCAATGGCTTTGTTGATGCCAGTAACAGTTACGGAAAACAGCGAGTTCTCGATATGGGCTGCAAACATACTTCGATAGCCAAAATAGTTATGGGGGGAGAAGCGGCAGGTCTTTGTGGCGTTTCCTTTGAGTGGGAGTCGGTAGACGCCGCTATCGCCGGATCTAATGCGATCAATAGCGACGGTCAGATGTTGCAGATGATGGGTGACTGTGGAGTGTCAGTCGTTCGCCGCAGCGTGCTGGAAATTCTCGCTGAGAGGGGCGAAACCAGGCCTACGAGTGGGTTTGGGACAGCGGTTTATATGAGCGGAAATATCTCTGCAGAGGGCATCGACAACGGTTGGCGGCACATGCAAGAAGGAGCTAACGGCCTCATGATCTCCCGAGCAATTGCGAACGGTATGGCTCCATGGACAGGACTCATCATGACGTTCGCCGACTCAGTAGATGACCTGTTAGGCGCAGCAGCTAATGCCTGGGCAGACACTGCAATGCAAGCTCGCAACTCCATGAACGATGTGAAACCACTGGGGCGACTTATCAACGAAATAGTTGCCTAGAAACTAATCCTTATTGATTGGAAGGATCCTTAGATGGGAACGACTATTCAAATCACGGCATTAGATGGCAATACATTCAATGCTTATCGGGCCGACCCCGAAGCCTCGCCTAAAGGGGCAGTAGTTGTCGTGCAGGAGATATTTGGGGTCAACGGTCATATTCGAAGCGTCGTCGATGGATATGCGGAGAAGGGATACGTTGCTATTGCTCCGGCGTTGTTCGACCGGGTTGAAAAGGGAGTTGAACTCGGTTATGACGAATCAGGTATTGACATTGGGCGGAAAATTGCGTTTGAAGACGTAACTATGGACCAAGTGATGGCTGATGTCGAAGCTGCTTGCGATGTGGCATCTACAGCTGGAAAAGTTGGCATCGTAGGCTACTGCTGGGGCGGCTCGATTTGTTACGTAGCCGCTGCTCGTCTATCGGACAAGATTTCGGCCGCATCGGGGTACTACGGCGGCCAGATAATGCCCCATATTGAAGAAGAGCCGAAATCGCCTCTGATGCTTCATTTCGGGGCAGACGACGCGGGGATTCCGTTAGAGAATGTCCGTGCAATAGCCGAGCGATGGCCCCACATAGATGTTCATATATACGAAGAAGCGGGTCACGGCTTCAATTGTGATGCGCGGGGAAGCTACGAAGAATCCTCAGCGGCCCTCGCCTTGGAGCGCACCTTGGAGCAGTTCGCGCAGCACGTGGACAGCTAACACCGGTTCAGTCTTTGTCAAGGAAGATGAGACCTTGATTGATGGCGGGTCCTCCGTCTTCGGTGAGTACCTCAAAACGTGCGACATCCTGGCCATCAACTGGGGTTAGGTCTAGAACTCGCACTGTGACAGTTGATGGCATAAGCACCATTGACGCCATTCGTCCTCTGATACGACGGACACGTTCGGGGTTGCCGTCGGCAACCGTAGAAATAGTGGCGCTGACACCGAGCGCCAAAGTAGCGGTCCCGTGCAGAATGATTGCCGGTAAACCCGCGTCCGCAGCTACNGACGCGTCGGTGTGTATGGGGTTCCAAATTCTTGCNGATTCNGTGTAGGTGTGAGCTGCACCGTGGGCCACNGGAACTAGAACTTCTGCTATGGGATTCTCAGGCAGAGGTCCAAGTTCGGGAACCACCGGATCGTCCTGTGCTGGTCGATTATCACCCTCCGCGGGAACACCCAGATACATGCCACCCTGATGTGTCGTAAACACTGGATTACCGTCCGCGTCACAGGTTTCGATTTTCATCGTTGTGTAGGCACCGGGGCTCTTGTTCTCAACGCCGGTATAGGTCAACTTGGTTTCCAAAACGTCGCCGGGTTTGACCAAACGATGAATGGTTAGATCGTGGGTCGCGTGAACAGATTGACGGGTTTCTTCGGGAGTGATGCCCCACTTGTCCGCTAAGTCTCTGCCCTGCACTATGACTGGCCATTCTGGACACACAGCGAACATAGGATGAGCGACTATTCCATTGTCACGACGGGTATCGAAATAACAGTCCTGTGTGTCACCGAGGGACGCGGCATAGGCCATTATCCAACGGGCATCGACCTCGTGTTGTATTGGACCTATTTGGTCTCCGACCATGTCAGTAGGAACAGGCATCTGAGTCTTCCTCTTTATGGAGTGATTGCTTGACTTTAGTTGGCACAGCGACATGCAAGACGTTCGGCAGGTTCAACCGAGCGCCAACGGCTAGCTTCTCCGATTATGAAGGCATTCTTCTCGCCGGACGGCCTGATGGGCAAGCTGTTCTTTAGAGCGGTACGTGGGTTTGTAAGAATATTTTTGTTCAGGTGGTTTCGAATGCGCGTGGAAGGCCATGAACGTCTTCAAGTGAATGGTGGAGTGATAATCGCTCCTACTCATCGATCAAACCTCGATGGTCCCCTCGTTGGAAGTTCAAGCCACCGACGGGTGCGATATTTAGGAAAGGATTCGTTGTTTCGACCGGCAGCAGCGGGTTGGGCTATGCGCTCGTTAGGTTCGTTTCCGGTGCGGCGCGGTGAAGCCGATTTAGACGCAATGCGTGTAGCTAAAGAGATGCTTGAAGCAGGTGAATGCATGCTTGTCTTTCCCGAAGGAAGTCGACAAGAAGGAGACTCGATCGGTGAAATATATGACGGAACCGCATGGTTAGCATCGAAGGCAGGAACGCCAGTAGTACCTGTCGGTATTGCTGGCACTGAAGTGGCGATGCCAACAGGTTCAAAGTTCCCGTCGCGAGTTCCAGTCACCGTTGTGGTTGGCGAAGTCCTCGATCCGCCTAAAGCAGCGGACGGTAAGAGAGTGAAACGCTCCGATCTTAAAGAGTGGACCGAACAGTTGAGGGTTCGTCTGCATGAATGTCAGACGCGGGCTCGAGAGATGTTGAACGAATAATGCGTCTTTATTGGATTGAGACGCCCATCGGACGGCTGGCAACTGCGCCAGCTCCCAGCGGAAGTGTTCTTGATCGCGAAATTAAGGATTTGTTGAACGAGAAAGTCACCAATGTTGTTTCTCTCCTGACTGACGAAGAAGTAGCCAATCTGGGTTTGCTGACCCAACAAGACGCCCTGAACGTCGCAGGTATCAATTTCAGCCGACTCCCCATACCTGACTTTGGGATTTTGGAGGAGTACAGCGACGCGAAGAAAGCCATAGATTGCGTAAAGAGCGACCTGCAACACGGTGATTCAGCAGTGATTCACTGTCGCGGAGGGATAGGACGGTCATCAACAGTCGCCGCAGCAGTCCTCACTCAGCTAGGCATAAACCCTGAACAGGCGATGGATCGAATAGCAGATGCTCGCGGGCTTAAGGTTCCGGAGACTCCGGCTCAACGAATGTGGGTGCACGGATACGCAGAATGGGCGGCGAAACAAGAATGACTGACCAAACGCCGCAAGCTTTAAACAAGGTCCGTATCTGTGACTTCACCGGTCAACTAGCTGGTGCGGGTGCGACCAAGATTCTTGCTGCTTTCGGTGCTGAAGTAATTCGTGTTGAAGACCCAGTGCATCGAGGCAAGTGGGACATCCTGCGTGGTGTTCCCCCATGGGTCGGCGACGCGCGCGGACTGGAAGCAGGCGGTGCGTTCAATAACCACAATGCGGGCAAGCTAGGTGTCACGTTGAATTTGCGAGACGTTCGTGCCAAGGAATTGCTTCGGGAGCTTGTCGCTGTGAGCGATGCCGTTACTGAAAATTTCGCTGCGGGAGTAATGGAACGTCTGGGGTTTGGATATGAGGACTTACGTCAGATCCGAGAAGACATCGTCTACGTGTCGAATAACGGCTTCGGTGCCACGGGCCCCTATACATCGTTTAAGTCCTGGGGTCCGATTGCTCAGGCAGTATCCGGGTTGACCTATACGTCAGGCTTGCCTGATCTGCCGCCGGCTGGATGGGGATACTCATTCATGGACCACACAGGCGGCTATTACATGGCGACCGCTGTNCTNATGGCATTNCTTCATCGNCGACGAACCGGAGAAGGTCAATGGGTTGANTTAGCGTGCATCGAAGCCGCCGGAACCCTCAACGGTGTCGCGACCTTGGACGCGACGGTGAACCAACGACCGATGCGACGTCAAGGTATGCCAAACAGCAATCGGTCCCAGTCTCCGAGAATGGCCCCACATGGCATTTGGCCAACTGAAGGTCACGACAACTGGATAGCGATCGCCGTCAGGGATGACCGGGAGTGGAAAATCTTGTCGGAAATCATCGGAGAAACNTGGTCNCGCGANGATCGATGGACGCGCCTAGAGACGCGTTTACACGATGAAGACGAACTNGAACGGCTTCTTACAACCTGGACTGTTAATCAAAACCGACAAGAACTTGCTCAGGAGCTCNTTGANGCTGGGGTGCCTGCGGCACCAGTCCTCAAGCCACAAGAAAGAATCGAATTTGACCAACGAACGTCAGAACTTTGGGTCACTGTCGAGCANACGGAAGTAGGACAGTCCAAAGTAGAGGGCCTGCCCGTTCGTATGTCCGAAACACCGTGGTCCATAACCCGCGGAGCAGCCTGTCTCGGTGAACATAACCAATACGTGTTCGGCGAGATACTTGGCCTCGGCAATGCAGAGATTGAGACACTCGCCGAAGAGGGAGTCATCTAAGAATGACCACTACCTCACCGAATTCGGTGCTCTCCGGCTACCGAGTTATAGAACTCGCTTCTGAACGTTGCGCTCTCGCGGGAAAACTGATGGCCGATATGGGTGCAGAAGTAATCGTGGTCGAACCTCCAGAAGGCTGTAAGACCCGATCATGGGAGCCATTCGCCGATGACGTAACAGACCCCGAAAATTCGCTCCATTGGTGGCANTACAACACATCAAAAAAATCTGTNGCTCTTGATTTGGACACTGACACCGATGCTCAGCAATTCAGATCTCTGATCATGACTGCTGATGTAGTGATCGAAGCAGAACCGCCGGGACGGTTGGACGCCCTAGCTCTTGATTGGGAACAATTCCGAGAAACAAATGGTGAACTTATCTGGACCTCCATTACTCATCATGGTCGAGACGGAACCGATCCACCCGCGACGGATCTGACCTTGTTGGCGGAAGGTGGGCCAGCTTGGTCATGTGGATACGACGATCACGAAATACCCCCGGTTCGGGGTGGGGGAAATCAGGCCTTCCACACCGCTTGCCACTACGCGGTTCCTTCTATTCTCGCCGCGCTCATGTGGCGAGAAGACTCTGGTACGGGGCAACTAATTGACGTTTCGCTGCTGAATTCATCGAATGCAACAACGGAATTCGCGACGTTGTGGTGGCTNAATGGTGANCGACAAGTTGAACGTCAAACGGGNCGGCATGCTCTCCCGACGATGACCGAATGGACACAAATCCAGTGCGCTGATGGNCGNTGGTTCAACACGGGTGTACCGCCCAGAAATAAACGGGAATTCCAANCNCTTCGGTCNTGGATCGAANAACTTGACCTCACTGAGGAGTGTTCNGCATACGAGATTTTGAANCTCGGAGACCAATTTGAACGGATTGGACTCCTTGAACTCGANGANGACCCGCTGGCCGGTGAGGTGTTTCAGGCGGGAAGAGACGCGATTGAGTTCTTGGGACANCANTTGAAGGCGTATGACCTNTTTGTCGGGCTTCAACAGCGAGGNATGGCCTGCGGNATTGTCTATTCACCNGACGAAATGATTGAGGATCCCCACTTTGTCGAACGAGGTTTCCCTNAGGAAATTTTNTATGAGACTCGAAACGCGAGTCANATNCACCCAGGAGCNCCNTACCGGTTTTCTAAAACNCCNTGGTCNACTACACGCGCCCCTCAACTNGGCGAGCACCAGGCTTTGCTAGAAGANCTTGCCTGACTAGATATCGGCAGCTTCGGCCCGTTCNGTAGCGTGAGACCGAGCAGCCTTCGACAGGTCTCTCACCTCAGCGCGCTCCTCGTCACTAAGGCATTCGAAATCAGGAGCGTGAAGACGGTCAGTTAACGTCTCGATTTCGTCTCTGGCTGACTCCAAATCGCTCACGTCCGGATAGGGCTTAGACCAACCGAAAAATTCCGCGTTCCATTCTCCGGCAGGGCCGCTGAGGATGGCTTCCAGAGGACCCATACCTAACGATTGGACTGCGACCGCATGACGCCCGAAGCGAAGTTCGCGCATGCACTGAGCTAATTGAAAAGTCCTTGCAGCCCCAGCGTCTTCGGGAAGCTCTTGGTCTCGCCAGCCTACGAATGTCGGTACACCGTGCGGCGCTGCATTCTGCACCACACGTTCCAGCAACTCACCAAGTCGGGCGTTACCTTCGAAATCAGCTAAAGCTTCGGTTCCGTACTCTTGACAAATTCGTGCGTAGACCCGGCCACCTTCAATGGGGTCAAAAGCCGCGCGTCCTTCTTCAACCATGGATCTCATGTGGGCGGGATCCCAGAAAAAAGCTGCGGCCACGACGTTGTCAACTGGGCAGTTGCCCAAAACGCCTAGCCGGCCCACCGCATAGGCCCCTTGCCCTTCACCCATACCGGCTTCAGCAGCCTTCTTCCGGGTGGACGGAGCCATTAGCCACGCCATCGCCAACATTCCCAACGAACCCCGCATGCTGCGGGCAACAGTGATGCTATCCATTGGGCTGACGCTACTCAGTTAGAAATGCCTTTGCATCCAGTTGCTGGTCAACTTTGAATCCGAATCAGGTCGACGACAAACAACAAGGGGGTGTTAGGAGGAATGGCGGCACCTGAACCGCGCTCCCCGTATGCCAAATCGCTGGGAATTTTCAAAAGACGCCTGCCGCCTTCCCGCATCCCCACTATTCCTTGATCCCAACCTGGGATGACCATGCCCACACCTATCGTCGTGGTGAAAGGCATTCCTCGACGCCACGATGCATCAAACACAGTTCCATCGGTAAGGGTGCCCAAATAATGGACCGTCACGGTATCCCCAGACTCCACCAGGTCGCCTGTGCCTTCAAAGAGATCTAGTACTTCTAGTGACCCCCCCACCTCCGTCGGTTCGGGAATGGCAGGTGGTTCTAAATCAAGAACTGATATCAGATCAACAACAAANACCAGCGAGGCGTCAGGTGGNATAGATGAACCAGCGCCGGAACTTCCATAGGCCAAGTGTGGTGGAAGCACCAACACGCGTCGGCCTCCTTCNCTCATTCCCACGATTCCCTGGTCCCAGCCAGGGATCACAGCACCCATCCCGATGGGGACAAAGAACGTCTGCGACCGATTCCAACTCGCATCAAACTCGGTTCCATCGCTAAGAAGCGCCCCAACGTAGTTGACTTCAAGGACATCACCGATTTCTGCTTGCACCCCGGTTCCGACAAAAATGTCTCTAATGACTAGTTCATTCGGAGGTTCGTTTCGAGGCAGCACCGATATGACTGGGCGACCGCCGTTGGCCGAAACTTCAACCCATGGTTCGGTCTTAGTCAGAGGCATTGATGTGGTTGAAGAAACATTGGACTCAATAACCGTCGCGTCGGATTGTTCCTTCGGCGCAGGTCCATCTGAGCTTGAACATCCCCAGAAAAAGAGAGACAAAAAGGCTGTGATCAGAATACGGAAACGAGACATAGCTTGCAGGCTACGGATGCGGGCACCCTGCGAGGTGCTTTCGTGCCGCTTGCGAGAGTCGATCGAAATCGTTAACAGTGTGCGAATAGCTAAATAGCAAGGCAACATAACGGAGTGCAATCGCAACTCCCACCCGTGTTTGGGCCAGATGCCGTAACGACCCGGTGGATGGGCGCTGTCCTTGGGCGAGAGATGGAGTTGACTGATTGCCGGCTCGAACCCATCGGCACAGGACAGGTTGGAGCNAACTATCGAGNNCATTTGAACTGGNAGNACNATGGNGGGCCTAGCACCGTNGTCATNAAGTTCGCTGCACTTGATCCTCAGAGTCGAGCTACCGGNATACAAGTCGGAACTTATCAACGCGAAGCAGAGTTCTATCGCCATGTCGCTCCGACTATTGAAGTCTCGGTACCCCACCTCTATTACGTCGATTTTGTTGAAGGAACCGCAGACATTGTCATAGTCATGGAAGACCTTGATCCACGAGAACAAGGTGATCAACTTAGAGGGTGCAGCCCGACTGAAGCTGCCTTGGCATTGACTGAAGCAGCCAAACTTCACCGCGCATTCTGGAGTGACGAGACGCTGTTTGACCTCGCATGGGTTAGTAGACGCAACCCGGAACAAACCGCACAAACCATTGCACTCTTAGAGGAGCTACAACCGGCCTTTGTTGAACGCTACCGAGCTGACCTCACCCACGAAGCGACCGAGATTAGCGAACATTTTGTGCGAAATGCAGCTAACTGGTTTTCTGACATCCCCAAGCCTTCGACCCTGGTCCATGGTGACTTCCGACTCGACAACCTGATGTTCGCGCCGACAGATATAGAAGTAACCCCACCAGTTGTGGTTGTCGACTGGCAAACCGTCGCTCACAGCCATGGAGCTCATGATGTCTCCTACTTCGTTGGATCGGCGTTTGAGCCTGACATGCGGCGTCAGCATGAAGAACAACTGGTTTCCCACTATTTCGACGAGCTAACGAGGGATGAGTCAATCCCTGTGGTCAGTTGGGACGAACTTTGGCTCAACTACAGAAGATTTTCTTGGNCCGGGTTCATCATGGCGGTNCTTGCTTCGATGATTGTGGGTCGAACTGATAGAGGCGATGAGATGTTCGTCGCGATGGCTAACCGCCACGCNGCACAAGTGGTTGATCTGGGAGCTACNGAGTTCCTTTGAGAACCGAGATAAACAAGACAACGACGAAGCGCTAGCGTCTGACCCCATGGGGGAAGCAACTGCAGCGGTCTTGCATGGAGTGGAAGACCTGCGAATCGAAACCTTTGATCTACCAAAAGTGCNGACTGATGATGCCGTNCTGCGAGTAGAAGCATGTGGTTTGTGTGGAACAGACCATGAGCTATTTATGGGCCACATACCGGCTCCGTATCCGATTGTGCCGGGCCACGAAACCGTNGGCACCATCGAAGCCATCGGTGACCAAGCCGCCGCCAAATGGCAAATCAATGTTGGAGACCGAGTAGCTGTCGAATGTTGGCAATCCTGCGGTGCATGTGAGTCGTGCAGGACAGGTGTGTATCGACGTTGCGTGAAACACGGCCAAACTGACTTGTATGGGATGATTCCGACCGATCGCGAGCCCTCACTGTTCGGTGGTTACGCGACGCACCATTACCTCAGCCCGGANTCTCTGGTGTTNCCCGTGCCAGCTGAACTGAACCCAGTAGAAGCGACTCTCTTCAATCCNTTAGGAGCGGGAATCAAATGGGGGGTAGAGATTCCCGGAACCCAGCCGGGCGACTANGTCGCNGTTCTNGGTCCCGGAATTCGAGGATTGTGCGCGCTNGTAGCAACACGGGATGCAGGTGCCGAATTTNTNGCCGTAACTGGATANGGNCCCAATGATCACCCGCGTNTGGAGATGGCTGAAGCGATGGGTGCAGATCTCGTGGTCGACGTGGCAGAAGAAGATCCGGCTCGGAAATTTCGCGACGCTACAGGTGGACGTTTGGCGGATGTCGTTATAGATGTGACGGCGAATGCCCCAACTGCCTTTGGTCAGGCGGTCAGGCTCAGTGCTGTTGATGGAACGATNNTAATGGCTGGCGTNCGTGGTCAAAAAGGTGCCCCCGATCTNCACGCCGACGCAATCATCTGGAAAGAACTCACTGTAAAAGGAGCGTTAGGAGTNGATGCACCTGTGTANCGAAGGGCTTTAGAACTTCTCGCTGAAAGAAAGTTCCCGTTCGACNTGTTCAGCCGCCGAGAGGTTGGCCTCAATGAGGCAGCAGATCTCCTTACAGACATGGCNGGAAAGGGANCAAAGCCACCGCCGGTTCACGGAGTGATTGTCCCCGGACTCTNAGAACGGATAAATGTCATTATTGGAGACCGNTATTCGGNGGACTCTCAATAAAAAGTGAAAGGTTGATCTATGAAATTCGGNTTGATGTCAGCGAANNTGATGGGNAATGTGGAAGGCNTTGCGGCAGGAGAGTTGGCGNGCNCNGCAGAAGAAGTTGGGTTCCATTCAATATGGGCCGTCGAACANGCAGTAGTCCCGGTGGAGTATGCCTCTACATATCCATACGACGAAGGCGGGCGACTGTTCAAAGGGGCTAGTCAACTGGACCATTCCGACCCGCTGATATGGCTGGCGTTCGCTGCTGCTGCTACAACCAAAATCCGTCTCGCCACNGGAATACTTATTCTNCCNCAACGCAATCCTCTTATTGCGGCGAAGGAAATTGCGAGCCTTGACCGTCTAAGCGACGGCCGGCTAGATCTAGGCATNGGAGTTGGATGGCTTCGAGAAGAATTTGATGCGCTAGGAGTCCCTTTTGAGGCACGCGGAGCTCGAACGGATGAATACCTGAGAGCCTTAAGGGTTCTNTGGTCTNAAACCGAAGCNGAGTTTCATGGCGAGTTCGTNGACTTTGCNCCCGTGTACTGTCAACCCAAACCGACNCAACAACCNATACCNATACTGGTTGGAGGCCACTCAGATAGAGCGGCTCGCAGAGCTGGTGAACTGGGCGANGTGTTCTTNCCTGCAGAACGACCCGTTGAAACACTCACGTCGTTGCATTCNCTNGTNAAGGAATACGCAGANAAAGCAGGNCGTGACCCGTCTCGCATTGAACTATGGACCTCTTCGACTGGTGACCGCGATCATCTAGATCAGCTAGTAGAGGCTGGAGTCACCCAAGTAATGGTNCCAGCTCGACCACCNGAACAGCTTGNCGACCGTTATTCGCAACTAATNGCCGACTACGACTCAGAGGATGCNTCATGACCGATCCAGACCGNACCTCAGATCTNCGTGCTCGAGCAGAGCGTGTTCGAAGTGAAATGGGAGGTGTAGAAAAAGTTGCAAAAATGTCTGATGAAGGNGACCGGACTATCCGNCAACATATTGACAGCTTTCTTGANGACGACTCCTTCAGAGAAATAGGGACCTTNAGNCGATCACTTCGGGTAGAGGAANGAGAAAAGACACCCGGAGACGGAAAAATAGGNGGNCATGGGACCGTGNACAGCCGTCCTGTCGCAGTCTTCGGNGACGACATCACNGTNTATCGCGGGTCAAGCTCAATTGTTGGTACTCGAAAAGAACATCGTTTATACGAAAGAGCTATGGCAATGGGCATACCNATTGTTCATTTTGGCGAAACNGGCGGCGCCCGAATACCGGACACTATGGGAGCTGAAGGAATCAGCGAACCGGGCGGCTTGTTTGAGCTTGCGAAGCGACGGCACAGGGTTCCTATGGCGACGATGGTCACCGGACAGTCGTTCGGCGGCTCGTCGTTCTTGTCTGCACTGTCTGACTATGTGGTGATGGTACGCGGGTCCTGTCTTGCCGTTACGTCGCCGAAAGTATTCGAGATCGCTACCGGGGAGGTCATATCTTTTGAAGACGTCGGCGGAGTCGATGTCCATGCAAGAAAGACCGGTCAAATCGATCTCGGAGTTGAATCAGATCAAGAGGGCTATGACGCAATACGAAAATGGTTGNCGTANCTACCGAGNAATGCGTGGGAGATAGCACCGCGAAACGAAACTCNAGGCTCANTGGATCACGATCCNGGCCTAGCTGAACTTGTCCCNGCNAAACGGACACGGGGCTACGACATGNGACGAGTCGTGGAACGGATCGTCGACACCGATTCGNTGNTAGAAATCCAACCCCTCTANGCGCGCAACGTNGTTTGTGGCATGGCCAGACTTAATGGATTTTCTGTNGGGGTTATAGCTAACAANCCAATGTTNGGGGCAGGGACTNTNGACCCACAGGCATGTCACAAAATCATACGNTTAGCAACCGTCTGCGATTCATACAACATCCCCATCATTTTTCTTGCTGATGTTCCCGGCTTCATGGTNGGAGAACGAGTGGAACACGAACTGATGTTGCATTGGGGAATGAGAATGATGCACGCTCTCCAAAACTGTTCGGCACCGACATTAACTGTCTGTATTCGCAAAGCCTTTGGACTGGCGTGGCAGGCCATGAATGGCTCCCAGATGCCGGCACTCGGGGTGTACAGCTGGCCGGGAGCTGAAATTGGGTTCATGGATCCCGAGGTTGGGGTAAATGTGGCATTCGGCTCAAAACTCGCTCGCATAGACGACAGTGAGACAAGGGAATCGGAGCGGGTCGCCCTGGTGCGAGAAGTAGGTGAATCGACGAACCCCTATGAAGCAGCTGGAACTATGAGGATCGACGAAATCATTGACCCCGGCGACACTCGAGGTGTTCTGGCACATGATCTAGAGATGTTGGCTCACCGTTCAGTACCGCCACCCGAGGCACGACCTTTGTCCTACTGGCCGACCTGCTAATGACAAGGCGCCAGGCTACCGATCTGAAAGCAGTTAGATGAGAGCAGCATTCACTCGACAGGGAAGCATTGTTGTTGATACCGCAGAAGACCTAACCCCTTCATCTGGTGAAGTTCTAGTTAAAACGCTGGCCTGCGGGATCTGTGGCAGTGACCTGCATGCGCTTCGACATGGACACGAAATGGTTGCTAGTCAGAAGGAAACCGGCGGGCCTCTTGTGTATGACGCAGATAGGGACCTCATAATGGGTCACGAGTTTTGCGTGGAGATATTGGAACTAGGACAAGACGTTCCTGACCACTTTGGAATAGGCGACATT
>PAVP01000045.1 GCA_002713975.1 Acidimicrobiaceae bacterium
GTATGGCAACATCGACAAAATTATTGGAGAGAAATCGACACCAAAGGTCTGTAGGCGGGTCTTTAATGCCAACGTCCCACCAAAAAGTAAGGCTCCCCAACCAACTCTGCTAGGACGCCAAGCCCCAAAAATAACAAGAGCAACGGCTATCCACCCACGACCAGCAGTAACGCCTTCGGCCCACTGGGGCGTGATGCTTAATGTCAAATAAGCTCCCGATGCGCCTGCTAGCGCCCCTCCAGCAGCTACAGCACCGAGTCGAAGACCAAGAACAGAATGGCCTGCCGAATCAGTGGAAGAGGCAGACTCACCTGCGGCTCGTAAAGCCAGACCTAGACGAGTGCTTGAAAGGATGAGACTTACTGCTATCCCCGACAGGAGTGCCAAATAAACGATTGGGGCCTGGTTAAACAAAATTGGGCCAACCCATGGCAAATCAGACAAACCTCCCCATTCAACGGGTACCAATTCGGCACCCGGCGGTAATCCGACATAGCCCTTCCCCAGATAAGCAGCAAGGCCCAATCCTAAAATTGTGAGCGATAGACCTGAGACAACTTGTTCAGCGCCTAGCCCAACAGTGAAAAAGCCGTGAACGGAAGCCAACAAGGCCCCGCTGAGCATGGCAATTATTAAGGCCAACCAAGGGTTTTGGAATTCAACCCCTGCGATAAAAGCAGTGACAGCGCCGATGGCCATCATCCCTTCAACGCCAAGATTTAAGACGCCCGCCTTCTCAGCTAATAGTTCGCCTAACGCCGCTAAGTAGAGAAGGGCCCCAAAAGAGACTGTCGCAAAAAGCAGACCGATTAATGATGCTTCGTTCATGACTTGGCTTCCTCTGGGGTTGAGGCTGGCCCGCTGTCTAAGGTCACGCGATACCGGCTAAAGACCCCAGCTCCGATTGCACCAAATAGAACAAACGCTTGGAGAATTGTTGAAACCGAGGAAGAAACTCCAAGGGTTTGAATACTTTGACCACCTATTTGGACGGCGCCAAAGAGTAAGGCGACCGCTGCTACGCCCGATGGGCGCATAAGCGCCAAGGCAGCAACGATGATGCCCGCGAAACCGAAACCATTCGAAATCGTCTCTGTTAGACGATCGGCGGTGCCCGCTAGTTCAACACCGCCGGCTAATCCCGCTACAGCACCACTCAACACGAGCACGGTGAGGACTTTCTTGGGTAATGAGATGCCGCTGTACCGTGCCGTAGATTCGGAAGACCCAGCGATTCTTAGCTCGTATCCCCAAGCGGTGTAACGGACCGCGACAGAGGCAATGATGATCACGGCTGCTGCTATGAGCAACCCAAAATGTGCTCGGCTAAAAAGTGTTGGTAAGCGGGCCTGATCAGGCAACATAGGAGCCAACGGAAAGTTAAATGAGTCGGGGTCTTTCCAAGGACCATGGATAAGCCATTGAACCAGCCGAATTGCGACCTCATTAAGCATCAAAGTTGTGATGATTTCGTTAACACCGAGNTTGGCTCGAGCNACNGCNGGCCCAANTGCNAGGANNCCTCCNCCGCCNATNGCTGCNACNAGCATCATTGTGATGAGTACAAGCCCNGGCCAATCACCGCCTATACGGGCCACCCAAGCTGCCCCGATTGCTCCTGCCATTATTTGGCCNTCAGCNCCGATGTTCCAAAGTCCCATAGAGCCCGCAATAGCTACTGCTAACCCNGCAAGCCCAAGAGGAACAGCGCGGTTCAGCGTTATGGCCCAAGCATCAGGNTCGCCGAGTGAGGCGTCAAACATTCTTGAATAGATTCTCAAAGGGTCATGTCCAGCACCTANAAGAAGCAGTGTGCCGACAAAGAGNGCNATNGCTAAACCTATGCCGAACGCGAGAGGCTGCCCTCCCGGTAGGGGTTGNTCCCGGAGGCTTAAACGAGGACGTTTCATGATNGCGAAGAGGNTTGCGNATCAGAGAGCATTGCCATCCCAACTTCNTGTCGAGACACAGTTCGAGGATCGAACTCGCCNCGGATGACGCCCCCTTCCATCACGAGAAGCCGGTCGGTTANCGTGAGGAGTTCNTCAAGGTCTTCGGANATCATCATNACCGCCGCACCTGAATTTCGCTGATCNAGTANCAGATCNTGNATCGCNTTCACTCCTTGCACGTCAAGACCTCGTGTGGGNTGGGAAGCGANGACCACNGAAGGTTTCCCATCTAATTCTCTACCGACCAAAAGGCGNTGAAGATTTCCTCCCGACAGNGCAGCGATTGGCCCATCGGGNTCACCTGATCGAACTCCGAAACGTTTNACGAGGTCNGCNCAGTAGGACAGGGCNTTTTCNGCGANNATAAANGGGCCNCGNCGTTGTTGCCGGTAAACGCGAAGTATCGCNTTNTCGGTTATGGANAGGCGNGGTGCTAANCCGACGCCNAGGCGATCCTCAGGTATGTATGCCAGGCCAGACTGAAAGCGACGGTGAGCGCTNACCGCAGTTATGTCAGTGCCATCCATGANTAATGTGCCGTTNTTTGAAGGNCGTAAACCAGCAATGACNTCNGCTAGNTCTCGTTGCCCATTGCCAGCTACGCCNGCGATACCAACTATTTCCCCTGNATGGATTCNGAAGNTGACGTCGGAAAACGCGTCGACACCGCGGTCACCNATTGCGCTTANATTTTGNAGCTCTAGCAAAGGTTTCCCTGGAGTTGCTGNCGCNGGCCGGGCNGCAATGGCAGGAGNCGNNCCAACCATGAGACGNGCTAGTTCGTNTTGGNCNGTTGTTGCCATNTCTAATGANCCCGCAACGGTTTCNCCNTGCCTNAANACGGTGGCTTCGTCACAGATNCCGGAGACTTCATGCAATTTGTGGCTAATAAAAATAATGGAGCGCCCNTCATNAGCCATNCGTCGCAAGATCTCACCTAATTCGTCTACTTCNCTGGGTGTCAANACAGTGGTTGGTTCGTCGAGGATCAGCACCTGCGCATCACGCCACAACACTTTCAATATCTCCACNTTTTGGCGCTCACCCATAGATAGCTGCCACAGCGGCTGGGNCGGATCAACNTTTAATCCGTACTTGCGNGCCATATCTGCAACATCGTTCTCNACCTGGCGATTATTGATGATGGATGGNGCTGAACCGAGGACAATNTTTTCNGCTACNGAAAAAGAAGGAATCAGCCGGAATTCTTGATGGACCATGCCAACTCCAGCAGATAAAGCATCAGCCGGATTTCGAAATTGGTGGGGGAGACCATGGATTTTCACTTCACCGCTGTCGGGGCGGTAGACGCCCGCGAGGATGTTCATCAGGGTCGATTTACCGGCCCCGTTTTCTCCTAGAAGAGCATGAATTGATCGACGCCGCACGGCGAGTTCCACTCCAGCATTCGCGACAACCCCTGGAAACGTTTTCCGTATATCGGTCAATTCGACGGAGAGTTGGCCGCTATCGGTAGGAGATGAGGGTTGCGTCATCGAGGGGAGAACCTACTTTGCTTAAACGCGTTAGCGGCGCCGACGTGGGTAGTCCTCGCCGGCGCCGCTAAATGCTGTTAACAGCTAACTAACTCAGCCAGTGGATCCAATGACGCCTTCAACGAAGAACATCATCCCGAGCATTGCTCCGTCGTCCATGACTTCACCAGCACCAAGGACTTGGTTGCCGTCCTGATCCATGATTGGACCGGTGAACGGATGCATATCACCGGCAATAATGGCAGCCTTTGCGTCCATTACCTGATCAACTACGGACTGGTCGACGTCACTTGCTATTGGTGCAAGGTCAACGATTCCGTCAGCCATTGACCCCCAATAGGAGGTTGGCGCGTAATTGCCCGCTTTCGCATCCTCGATAATTTCAACATACCGAGGTCCCCAGTTCCAGACCGGGGCAGTTAGGAAAGCGTTCGGGGCGAACGCACTCATATCGGAGTTATAGGAAACCCACCGTGCGCCGGCNGCTTCAGCCTTNTCGCCNGCNGCNGTTGAATCNTGGTGCATAGCGATCACGTCNGCNCCTTTATCAAGNAACGCTTGAGCNGAGTCACCTTCGACGACTGGATCNAACCACGTGCTGGTCCAGATTACTTCTACTTGAGCGCTTGGGTTTATGGCTTGGACACCAAGGGTGAAGGCGTTAATTCCTCTTATAACTTCTGGGATTGGGAAAGCAGCGACATAGCCGATCAAACCTGAACTTGTAGCTGAACCAGCAACCATTCCGGAAAGATAACGAGGCTCATACATTCGGCCAAAGGTGTTGCCGAAGTTGCTGTCATTCATCTTGTACCCAGAGACATGTTCAAAAACAACGTCAGGGTATTCATCTGCCAACGCGAGCATGTCGTCCATATACCCAAACGAGGTACCAATAATTACGTTGTACCCCTGGTCAATGAAATCGCGAACGTAGTTAGCAAAATCAGCTGTTCCCTCAGGAACTGCCTCCACGTAAGCCGTTTCAACACCAGTTTCACTTTCCGCATACTGCCGACCTTCGTCGTGTGCATAAGTCCAACCGGCGTCGCCGACTGGGCCTACGTATACGAACGCAGCCTTTGTATCGGCACCATCGTCTCCACCGCAGCTAGTGAGTACAAAGCCCAGCCCGATACAGACCGCTAGCAGTGCTGCAATCTTCCTCCGCATTTCTACCGCCCTATCTCTATGTTTTTTCGACATCGAACCTCCGCATTCTGTCACATTCTGAGCGAGCGATGAGACCTTACAGAGAATGATCAAAGAAGAAATTAAAGGGCTTTGGCAGCCTCCATAATTTGGTCTAACTCGAGCCGTCCCAATCAGCGAAAGCATCAATAGTGGCGTAAACGTCACCTAACGGATACAGCACGGGTGAAGTGCAGCCATTCGACATGTAACCGGCTACCGCTTCGCGTGCTTCCGCTGCNGTGCCTGAAGCCGTCANCATCTGNACAATNTCATCCGGTATCANCTTCGATGCAGCTTCTACTTGTTCGTGTGTNGCCGGCCAGGTCAGCACTTCNCCCACCGCTTCAAGCAACGACTTCGGCACACCTGAAGCTTCCATTATGTGAGGTTGTTGNCCGAGATATTGAGTGACCATATTTCTGGCCATATCCAGTGCAGTGGAACGGTCTTCGTGGACTGAACACACNACCAGTTGAGGNCGATCAAGATCATCGACTGAGCGCCCNCTNTTTTCNGCGCCTCGTTCTAAAGCNTCCATAGCGCGAGCGTTGTAATCAGGNGAAACTAGATAGTTAAGGACNACNCCGTCNGCGATTTCNCCNGTTAACTCCATCATTTTCATNCCAGTAGCNCCGATNTATATCGGAACCTCTTTGGGTTTGCGATCNTGGTAGACGTAGTCCAACTCGACACCATCGAGTTTCACGAAATACCCNTCAACNGTCACGGTTTCATTAGCGAGAAGAGCNCGGACTGCGGCAACTACTTCGCGCATAACTGTCAAAGGTCGATCTCGTGANACTCCGACCTTNGTCGCTAANGGATCCCACCAGGCACCTAACCCNCACAAAATNCTCCCGGGCGCCAGATCATCGAGCGTCGCGAACATNGAAGCNAGCCGAGCNGGATTGCGNGTCCANACATCTACTACCCCTGAACCNATCTTGATTCGNTNNGTGGTCGCNGCAAANGCNGCCATNGGNACAGAAGCTTCGCGAACCAAGCGTGAATCAGCCTGCCAAACTGCATCAAATCCGCTGTGTTCTGCGTATCTGGCGAATTCAATTCCCTCAGTAATTGCGTGAGCATCTTGGAGGTACAGAGCCGGTCGAATCACGAGATCTCCGATGAAGTAGTAGTCAGTGAACACTAACGAAATATGAGGACAACGGGAATCACTAGCTATTTTGTAGATGAATCGGGTTCAATGAAGATATGGCTTTGCCAAATGGCCCATCGGTGTCAATCAACGGGGAACGGCTTCTTGAGCGGATAGCCGAGCTTGCCCAAATCGGAAAAATCGAAGGCACTAAAGGATGTTCTCGTCTGGCGTTCACCGACGCTGATCGCGAAGGCCGCGATCTGGTTGTCACATGGATGCGAGATTTGGGTTTGACGGTAACGATCGATGCTGTGGGAAACGTAGTAGCTTCCACGAACTCTGATGGTGCATCAGGTGCTGTTATGGCCGGATCCCATATCGATACGGTAGGAACTGGAGGACGTTACGACGGCAACCTCGGCGTCCTAGCGGGGCTAGAAGTCATCGAAGCAACACTTGCTGCAGGTATTGAACTTGCGCGTCCATTAGCTGTCGCCTTCTTTTCTAATGAAGAAGGTTCCCGTTATCCACCAGACATGATGGGAAGCCTCGCCTATGTGGGGGGTATGAGCGTCGAAGCTGTGCTGGAAGTTGAGGGNTCCGACGGCACCGTAGTTGGAGAAGAGTTGGACCGNATTGGTTATCGAGGTTCAGCTCCATGCCCAGGTGCAGCGCCCCACGCTTTTGTAGAGCTGCATATCGAGCAGGGGCCTGTCCTAGATAAAGAGGACATCCAGATTGGTCTGGTTGAAGGGGTGCAGGGTATTTCATGGACAGAATTGGCTTTGAGNGGACAGTCAAACCATGCAGGCACAACCCCAATGTCACTTCGTCGGGATCCCATGCGCGTAGCAGCTGAAATTGTGNTAGCTGCNCGGTCCATAGCATCNGAAATAGGAGGCAGCCAAGTAGCAACCGTTGGATCTTTAACGCTGCACCCCAACTTGGTGAATGTCATTCCCGCCAACGCAACGATGACCGTTGATCTGCGCAACATGGACGAGTCTTCGCTTCAGCTTGCTGAAGAGCAGCTNCAACTCCGTGTGGCAGCGATCGCCGAAGACGAGGATGTAGACGTTAAAAGTAGGTCACTCGCCCGCTTTGAACCTGTGGAATTCGATGGCAGGGTTGTGACACAAATTGAACAGCTAGCGAAACAGCGGGGACTGTCGACAAAACGGATGCCGTCGGGCGCTGGACATGATGCTCAGATGATGGCCCGAGTTTGCCCGACTGGCATGATTTTCGTTCCCAGTCTTGACGGGGTAAGTCATAACCCTTCAGAACATACTGACCCGCAGGATCTNGTGGTAGGAGCTCAATTGTTGGCGGACACAATGCTCGCGTTGACGGAGGTGACATGGTGAGGTCCATAAGAGTTGGCGCAGCACAACTAGGCCCCATATCTAGAGACGCTGAAAGAAGTGAAGTTGTCGATCGTTTAGTGGTTTTGATGCGACAAGCAAGCGACGAAGGTTGCCAATTAGTCGTCTTCCCCGAATTAGCGTTGACGACCTTTTTCCCGCGTTGGTATTTAGATGATGTGCCTGAGGAACTTGATTCGTACTACGAGACCGAAATGCCGGGTCCTGAAACCCAACCCTTGTTCGACGAGGCAAAGTCTCTTGGTATCGGGTTCTATCTCGGGTACGCGGAACTAACTCCCGAAAAAACGCGGTACAACAGTGCGATCCTCGTTGATGCTGATGGGTCAATCGTGGGTCGGTATCGCAAGGTACATATGCCCGGACACGAAGAGCACGAGCCCGACCGCCCGTTCCAACATTTGGAGCGTAGATACTTTAAAGAAGGGCCCGACGGCTTCGATGTATGGGAAGCCTTCAACGGAATTATTGGGATGGGGTTGTGCAATGATCGACGCTGGCCAGAGACATATAGGGTCATGGGGTTGCAGGGCGTGGAGTTGATCCTCATCGGCTANAACACCCCCTTGCATTACGCCCCAGACCCATCACAAAATCCCCTGCAGTCGTTCCATAATCAGTTAGTTATGCAAGCAGGCGCCTATCAAAACGGAACGTGGGTCATCGGTGTAGCCAAGGGAGGGGTCGAAGAGGGAGTTGACTCGTTGGCTGAATCAATGATCATTGCGCCGTCAGGCCAAATTGTGGCTCAAGCAGAGACCACCGATGACGAGCTGATTGTNGCTGATTGCGATCTTGACTGGTGCAAACACTACAAAGAGACGCTGTTTGACTTTGACCGATACCGCCGACCCGAAATGTACAAATTAATTACNGAATCAAAGACCGCGCAATGACTGCCTTCCAACTCAACGGAGAAGGTGTAGTTGTCTCTGACGAACACGAGCATCTATTAGGAGCACTTCGAGACGAACTAGGTGTTATCTCCGCTAAAGATGGGTGTGCTCCTTCCGGTCAATGCGGTGCATGCACNGTGTTGGTAGGAGAAAAGGCGCGGGTAGCGTGCCAAACCTCCTTGGAACGAACCAACGGCGAGAATGTCACCACCCTCGAAGGGTTTGACGACGCAGAGCTCCAACGTTATTGCGATAGCTTTGCNGCCCACGGAGCCTTGCAGTGCGGCTTTTGTATCCCTGGAATCTTGGTACGCGCCAAGGCGCTCATAGAAAAGAAGGGNGAAGCACTTACGCGTGACGAAAGCGCACGTCACTTAGGAGCCCACCTCTGNAGATGCACCGGTTACATCAAGATCCTTGACGCGATTCAAGATTTAGCCTCCGGAGTTGTTCCTGAACCTCAATCTCCCAAAGGCGTGGGATCTAGCGGAACGAAATATGAAGCGGAGGCTNTAGCAGCCGGCGAGAGACCTTTCATAGACGACATGCAAGTCGATGGCTTGCTGCACGGGGCCTTGAAACTCAGTGACCATGCGAGAGCAGACATANTCAAAATCAAAACCGAAGCGGCACTGGCCANNGAAGGCGTAGTNGCTGTTTTCACGGCGGCGGACATTCCCGGTGAGTTGAGAGTCGGTCTCATCCATAAAGACTGGCCGGTGATGATTCCNGAAGGTGGCCGCACCTCCTATCTCGGGGATGTTCTGGCAGTTGTTATCGCTAACGACAGAGCAACGGCTGTCGAAGCAACAACTTTGATAGATATCGAATATCAAGTTCACCCACCGATGACCGACCCAATTCGAGTCGTTGAAAGTGATGANGATGCTGTATGGGGTCTCGACGGCAACACGCTATCGACATCTTCGTATCAGCGAGGAGACGTCGACTCTCTCCTGGAAAGCTCAGCCCACGTAGTCCGCGAGACATTTCAAACCCAAAGAGTTGAACACGCATTTTTGGAACCCGAGTCGACACTCGCCATACCTACCGAAGACGGCCTTTACGTCTACACCGGTGGCCAAGGAATCTGGGACGACCGCAACGACATAGCCCGCGTCTTGGGTGTTGACCCATTTCTTATAACCACGGAACTTGTAAGCAATGGTGGAGCTTTCGGCGGTAAAGAAGACATGTCGAATCAAGCACACACGGCGTTAGCTGCATGGCTTCTAAACGAACCAGTCCAGATCACGCTTTCCAGAGAGCAATCTCTGCTGATGCACCCGAAGCGTCACCCAATTCGAATGACATATGAAGCTGGATGCGACGTCAACGGAAAGCTGACCGCCCTTCGAGCAAGAATGCTTGGCGACTCCGGGCCTTATGCCTCGGTTGGCATGAAAGTCTTAGAGCGATCAGCCGGTCACGCAACAGGACCATACGTGCTTCAAGCTGTAGACGTTGAGGCGGTTGCAGCGCGAACAAATAACTCTGTATGTGGTGCTTTCAGAGGGTTTGGTGCAAACCAAGCCCAGTTCGCGATGGAAGGGATTATGGATAGGTTGGCTGAAAAAGTCGGCATCAGTGGCTGGGAAATCCGATCACGAAATGTTGTAAACCCCGGCGATGTTTGGGGTCCCGGCCAAATCATGGACGATGGATGCCTNGGAGCTCGAGCNTGTCTTGATGCAGTAAAGCCGGCATACGACCAAGCCGTTCGAGCAGGGCTACCCGTTGGCGTTGGTCTTGGGTTNAAGAATTCTGGTCTCGGGAACGGTTTCGATGAGATAGCTAAAGCGGTGGTGAGATTTGAAAAAGATGGCACCATCGAAGTTCGACATTGTTGGACTGAAATGGGTCAAGGTGTCCACAACGTGGCACTTCAAGTAGCAGTTGAAGAACTCGGTGTCTCTGCCGAACAAATAAAGGTCATCGTCGACTCAACTCGGGAACTGGGAGCAGGACAAACCACTGGCAGTCGCGGCACGCTCATGGGCGCAGGGGCAGTTCAAGATGCCTGTCAAAGCGCACTACTCGACGGTTGCCAGGTTGGTGTCGATTACGAAGGTACTTATCGAATTAATTGGACCAACTCGCTTAACGAAGGGCTGGAGAATCCTGTGATTCATTCCACCTTTGGCTACGCATCACAACTGGTCATCCTTAACCCGGACGACGGTGAAGTCCAGAATGTCGTTGCCGCTCACGATGTCGGCCGTGCTGTCAACCCGCAGCTGTGCGAGGGACAAATCGAAGGGGCTGTGCACATGGGGCTGGGGTATTCACTGACTGAAGGCTTCCCAACGGACCCATCTGGTCGGCCGACGAATACCACCCTTCGCAGCCTCGACATCATCCGACCCAAAGATATGCCTCCCGTCGAAGTCATTATTGTCGAATCACCCCAACCAGGGGCGCCATACGGCATCAAAGGAGTAGGCGAAATTGGGCTAGTGCCAACTGCCGGTGCTGTAGCAGCGGCAATTCGCTCGCAAGGTGATCCCTGGCCCACTGAGTTACCAATCCGCAACGTAGCCAACCGCGAACGGGCCGGCGCGTGGACTTGACCAGTCTGCGACCAAACGAGACCGCCGGACTCGTCTGCGCTCACCATCACTTATACAGCGCATTGGCGCGTGGGATGCCGGCCCCCCCGCGAAGCCCGCGGTCTTTCCGTGAAATTCTAGAACTTGTTTGGTGGCGGCTAGACCAAGCGCTGGATCTTGAGATGTTGGAATGGTCCGCAAAATTAGGGGCGCTCGAAGCAATTGAATCAGGTACAACTGCAATCATTGACCACCATGAATCACCGAACGCCATTGAAGGATCATTAGATGTAATAGCGGACGCTTGCGCAGAAATAGGAGTCCGTGTGATCTGCTCCTATGGGGTGACCGACCGTCACGGACCAGAAGGAGCAGCTAAAGGTCTAGAAGAAAATTCACGGTTCTTAGCTAGCGGCGGATATGGCATGGTCGGCGTACATGCCACTTTTACTTGTGAGAACGACACGCTGGTCGCCGCAACCGAATTGGCAAACCGCTATGGGGTTGGAGTTCATATACACGTCGCCGAAGGAGCCGACGATGTCGACGCGGTATCACGGCTGCGAGATTTAAGCGAAGATAATTGGCTCTTAGTCCACGGCGTTCATCTCCCCGACAATCATGAGCTACGTGGAACCATCATTCATAACCCAAGATCCAACATGAATAATTCCGTCGGCTATGCAGCACCCCAGCGGCTTGGTCTGCCAGTTGCATTAGGGACTGATGGTATTGGTGCCGCCATGTTCGACGAGTTTCGAGTCGCTTACGTACGGATGAGAGAACATGACATCTCCGCAACCCCAGAAGTGGCATGGGGATGGCTACAAGGCGGCTACCAGCTAGTCCCCGAAGCCCTGCAAGACCGGGTGACCTGGTCCGACGAACCAATTGACCCATGGCGACTCGCATTTCACACCAATATCCGCCCTAGGTCGGTGGAAATTAGTGGAGAAATTGTTTTGGATGAGGGGCTTGCGACTCGCGTAGATGCACAGGAAGTACGAGCAAAAGCGTCTGAACAAGCAAAGCGCCTATTTGCAAGACTTGAAGCTATGCCCTAACTGCTCGCGGTGTTTAAGTGTTCAAGAACCACCGATGGGGTTAGAGGAAAAGTGTTCATCCACACACCGGTTGCATCATGAAGAGCCGCCGTAACTGCTGGTGCGTAGGTGATGTACGGCATTTCAGAAACACCACGCGCACCCCAAGGGCCAAGTGGGTCAGCTGCTTCCAAAATCACGCAGTCCACCTTGACGGGTACGTCCCCAATCCCTGGGATCAGATATTGGGAAAGTCGAGGGTTTTGGATCCGCCCCTCCTCAAGAACCAGCTGTTCGCTCAGGGTGTATCCATGAGCCTGCGCGATAGCACCTTCGATTTGGCCCCTCAACATGTGAGGATGAATCACCTTGCCTACATCATGGATTGAAAGAACACGGTCGACACGTATATGGCCGGTACCAATGTCAACAGTCAAATCCACGGCCTGGGCCATATAGCCATAACAAAAGTTGGGCTGGCCTACTCCTGTTTCCGGATCAAGTGCTTCAGTGGCTGGCGGTTTGTACCGGAAATGTCCTACAGCAGGCCTGGCACCGTCAGCCCACGCCTTTTCTGCTTCTTCGACGGCACCCAAGACCGAATTCCCGGCCATGAACGTGAGACGGGAAGCTGATGCCGACCCAGAATCGCCGCCAGTAGCAGTGTCGCTATAAACAGCGTCAACGTTGCTGATGCTGATGTCGGCTGCGTCGGCCACCATTTGAACAAGAGCAGTGTGCACACCTTGGCCAACTTCAGCAGCGCTGTGGAATAGTTCAACCCGGGTAGGGCGATCAGCTTCTGGGTCGCCATGGAAGACAACGTCTGCTTCGCAGGCTTCTGGGAACCCGAAACTAAAACCGACGTTCTTCATGCCAACCGCGTATCCGCGACCCTGTTTTAACTGGTCTGTTTCAGCTGGGAGTGAAGCAATAGAACGAAACGGCGGTGTCTGCGGTAATACCGCACTAGCTGGCGCTTTTTCAACACACGCTTCGATGACTCGATTGACACCAACACCTTCTGGAAGACCTGACTGGGTAATTCCGTCAGACAGATCATCAAGGGCATTGCGGCTGCGAAGCTCTAATGGATCTAACCCCAATGCATGCGCCATCTTGTTCATTTGCGATTCAGCGACAAAAGCGCCCTGCGGGCCACCGAACCCTCGAAAAGCGCCACCGGGGACACTGTGGGTGTAAATAGCTTTGCTGTCTATATGAGCATTCGGTACGTCATATGCGCCGGCGACCGATAGATGGAGGTTCCCAAGTACTTTGTTGGAGGTGTAGTTGTATGCGCCTGCGTCAAGGAGCACTTCTGCTTCGACAGCAGTGATAATCCCGTCCGCNGTAGCGCCCAACCGAGCGTGAACAGTGGCTCGATGACGTTTGTGGTGACCAACGATGGACTCCTCACGAGTCCAACAGCAATGCACAGGGCGCATAACGCCGAGATCATTAAGCTTCTTAGCTGTCACGGCCATAACGATTTGCAAGCTCATGTCTTCCTTACCGCCGAAAGCGCCACCAATGGAGGCGTAACGAACACGAACCTCCTCGGGGTCAACGTCAAGTGCATGAGCTATTTGTTCTCTGTCTTCATGAACCCACTGCCCGCTTGTTTCAACGGTGACACGCTTATCGTCGTCNAACCATGCAGTAGCGGCCTCCACCTGTAAATAGGCGTGTTCTTGGTGGGGGAGTTCGTACGTGTCCTCTATGACCACGTCGGCCAGCTCCATCCCCAGAACAGAATCTCCCTTCCGAATTCGAAGCTCGTGGTAAGTGTTGCTCGTTGAGTTGGGGTGGACAAGAACTTCATCAGACCGTGCAGTACTGACATCAGAAACGAGAGGCANAATCTCCCATTGCGCTTTGATCAAAGCAGAGGCTTTACGGGCCTGAACCAGATTTTCGGCGACAACGACTACGAGATGGTCTGCTTCCCATCGACTGACATCACATGGGACTGAACTGCGTCCAGTGTCATCTAGTCCAATGAAAACCGGTTGATCAAACAACGTCAGCCCATATTCGTTCACCGGAACGTCAGCGGCAGTCACAACCGTTACGACGCCGGCCGCACTGAGAGTTTCTGTTAAATCAAGATCAACGAGGCGAGCATGAGGCTGATTCGTGAACACGACAACAGCATGCAAAGCGTTATCTGGAACACGATCCGCAGGATATGTGGCCGCNCCGGTGACCTTATCGACGGCATCAATACGTTGAGGTGTTGTCCCTACAGCCATCAGGACGAGTCCCTACNCGTGGATGAGCCACTCAGAGCTTCGATTATGGAGTAATACCCGGTGCAGCGGCAGAGATTGCCCGAAAGTCCTACCCGTATCTCATCAGCTGAAGGCGAGTTGTTTTCATCGCACAGCGCGGCAGCCGCGACAAGAAAACCAGGTGTGCAGAATCCGCACTGGACAGCAAATTCGTCGAGGAATCTCTGTTGAACCGGATGCAAGCCCGATGCGTCAGCAAGCCCTTCAACCGTTACGACAGAAGATCCGTCGGCCTGCGCTGTCGGAACCAGGCAGCTTGTGACAGCAGCACCATTGAGCAGCACAGTGCACGCCCCACATTCGCCTTCAGCACAACCTTCCTTAGTCCCGGTAGAAGCATTGGCGCGCAACCATTCAAGAAGTGTTGCGTTATTAGCAATTTGGGCGGCCACGCCAGATCCGTTGACTGTGCAAGCCACCTCTGTTGTTGTTACCAGGTTCGGCTGAGGAGGGGTTGGACGGTTAGCAACCCAACCCAATAACGGAGCAACTTCAGACTGTGGGGTAGAGAATTCGGAAAGGCTCANGAAGGCGCGCCGAACAGCAGTCTCTGTGACAGCGGTTCGATAGACAGCAGTAGCGCGGATGTCATCGATGGGTGAGATCTCACTTGCAACAACATGAGCTGCCGCCGCTGATGTCTCAGCATTGAGCTCTCTGCCAACGAGATATTCGCGCAACGACTTCGAAAGGCTGATTGTTTCGCTCACACTTCCGATTGCGACATCAGCTCTTGTAATAAGTGATGTTGCATCGTCGAACTCCAAAACAATCCCCGCGTGGACTACCGATATCGCCTGGGCGTTCCTGTTCCCTACCTTGAACCATGTGCCAACAGTGTNGGGGTTCCACCTAGGGATTCTGATAGATCGAACCAACTCTGACTGTGCCAAAACTGTTTGCCTAAAGCCGGCAAAAAACTCACTAATTGGAATTTCACGTTTGCCCTGCACCGATTCCATAAGCACAGACGCGTTGAGTGCTACCAACGCCGAAATAGTGTCATTAGCAGGACTCGCAGTGACGATATTCCCCACCACAGTTGCGCGGTTCCTAAGTTGAGGAGAACCAATCTCTAGGCATGCCATCCGGAGAATGTCGAGAGCAGAATCTAAATTTGGTGAACTAATGATCTGGTTGTGCGTCACCCCACAACCGACAACGACGTCATTATCGCTGACAGTGATTTGCGAACAGTCCTGTAGACCCCAAAGGTCTAGGAGAGTCACGCCGGAACCTCCAGTATTTGCTGTTCGTGACAGATCTAGAAGGAGATCCGTAGCTCCTGCCACCGGTAATGCGTTTGGTGAAGCTTCGTACAATTTGAGTGCTTCAGACCAAGTTGTGGGGCGAAGAATTTCTCGTACTTGGGTCCCCAGCTGTTGCGACTCGTGTAAGACCCCGATGTCAGTACTCATTTCGGGAAACCTAAACTTTTTGCTCCCGAACCTCGAGGGAACCTACAAACCTTGAATAATTCAAGATTGATCACGTCAGCTCCTCGCTTTGGCGGTCAACGCCCGTAAACAACACTGCTACGGCCGTTCCGGTTTTCGGGGAGTTCCCTACCAACCCCGCGAGTCCCGCTACCCCTGTATGGGAAACATTTAATCCACTAACGCTAGTGGCAATTCGATGGGTTTCAATAAGAGTTGCCTCAGGCACTACGACTGGTTTCCCGCCGCTCGCCAGAGTTCCTTTTAAAAGGGGTATCCAGTCGTAGGTGATGTCATCGAGAAGACCCGAAGCGGCACTCGTTGGTTTATCCCATGGCCACATGAAATGTTCAGGACTAGCAGTAGCTCTGCCCATATCGAAATCCGGTGCCAGAAGGTCCCAAGCTCGTTTGAGAGGCGCACATCCAGAAACTTGGACTGGATAGATCGTTACACCTGGCAACGCCATCGCGGTTGCTGTCCCTAATGCNCCGCCTCCTACTTGGACGAAAACAGCGTCTAAGTTTGGGACTTGGTCATGTAACTCCCAGCCTAAAGTCCGGCCGCCATCGAATGCGGCCTTGGTATCGGTTCCTTGAACTCCGAAGGGACAGGAACCGTTGGCAATAGCTTTGCGAAAACGGGCGTAACAAGGATCTCCTTCTTCCCCGGTAGCCGGTTCGCAAATCTGAATTTGTGCACCCAGTTTTCGGAGTAAATCCACAGCCGGTTCCTCAGCCCAACTAGGAACGAATACATCGATTGGACGATCGATTGCCTTCGCGACAATCGCTGCGGCGATAGCGGCATTACCGCAGCTAGCAATCGCTAAGGGCGCCGATGAAAAATCTTGGTCTGCTTGTTCGACCGCTAGATGGAGAGCGACACCGAAAAGGTGTCTAGCTTTATGAGAGCCACCAACTGAATTGATTTCTACTTTCACTTTAAGATCGATATCAAGGCCAAGAGCAGCCGCTAGCTGTTCACCGTCTACCACTGGGGTTACAGAAAATCCTGTTCCATCCACCGCCTTTATTTCTTGGTCCAACTTTGCCACGAGGTCCACAAACTGTTCATCGCTCCAGCCCGCTGCAATCGCGTGGCTGTAAGAATCGAGTCGTTCTCGATAAAGGATGAAGGGGTTTGTCTCAGTCACGTCACCAACGATGCTTTGCGCCCGTCGCCTCATTGAACTCGCTAATGCGGTCGTCCCACTTCTCNATGAGGGGCCGCAACCCGGCCCACCAATCTTGGTTTCTTCTCCGTTCGAAATCGTCTATTGAAATTCCTTGCTGTTCAACCCAAGTGAAATAGCCGAGGTTGAAGACACGGTCTCGGTTTGCGGCATCCATCTCAAGGATGTGTTCACCACTGACGTCGCTCAAATGAGTTCCGAGCACAATGTCGGCTTCGGTATCGTCAAATCCCCCCGGGAAGTCCCGACGCATAACCTTCTCTCGTTCGGAGTTGTACAGTTCAGACCCATCTGTAGCGACTGTGACAATGACGTCCTCGGGACCGAGTCCCCAGTGCTTTGCTGCTTTGATTGCAGCCAAAATGTTGCATATGGATGAATACCCCAAGTTCGTTAACAGCGAACCGAGTTCTGGGTCGACACCTTGGCGTTCCAACGAGCGAAGGCCAGATGGCGTATTAAATGCGACGTCTAGCTGATCTGTTGCCTTGTCTGAGATGCCAACGATCAGATCAGTGTTAGTGACGTTATGGATAAGGGGGACGTGTTTATCGCCTATCCCTTGAATGTTGTGGTCACCGAATCCGTTATAAAGCATTGTCGGCACTTCAAGAGCTTCGACAGCCACAACCCGGGTGTTGTGAGTGTCCTTCAAATAGTCGCCGGCTCCCAAAGTGCCGGCTGACCCGGAAGCTGAAACGAAAGCAGCGAGTCGAGCAGGTTGCTTAGACGTCACTTCCAAAAAGATGGATTCAAGAGCCGGCCCTGTCACCGCGTAGTGTCCCAGATGGTTCGAGAATTCGCTGAATTGGTTGAGGATTACGTTTGATTCGTCAGCCTCCAGCCGGCCACATTCATCATAAATTTCTTTGACGTTGGCTTCAGTGCCGGGTGTGCGGATGACGTCCTCTGGGTGTTCGATCCACCGATCCAACCATTCAAATCGTTCCCGGCTCATACCCTCAGGTAGAACTGCGACCCCACGGCAGCCCATTATCTTCGAGATAGCAACGCCGCCTCGCGCATAGTTGCCGGTGGAGGGCCAAACAGCTCGGTTGATAGTTGGGTCAAAGCGACCTGTAACCAAGCGGGCCACAAGACAGGAATATGCGGCAAGTACCTTGTGGGCTGCGATCATCGGGAATCGATTCCCAAGCGCTACCACTATGCGAGCGTCAGTTCCGGTGAGCTCTGGTGGCAATTCAATGTGATCCGGGATGTCAACTGGTGTTGGTTGAGTTGGACTGTTGAACCAATGAACTCGGAAAAGATTGATCGGGTCGGCAGCATCGGGGGCAACGTGGACCAGAGCATCGAGAAGGTCTGGTTTGAAGGTCGTTGGGTCTCTCAGCTCACTAAATCGCGGTAGAACGATGTTTCGTTCGCGAAAACGCGTGACCGCGTTGGCAAAAGACGTCTTGCCTTCTGGATTGAAATCATCGAAAACTGCCAGTGAACGGCGCATTCTTCCAAGATAGAGGTATGAGTCTCCAATTAGTCAACACAGATGTCTGGCAACAATGTCAGACTGTCCTCGATGGTTGAACCCGTTGACCTCCTTATAGAGGACGCTTGGCTGGTTGCGACTATGGATGAGAAGCGTCGCGAGCTAGCAGGCGGTTGGGTAGCAGTCGACAACGGTCTTGTTGTTGCGCTCGGCGGTGGCGGTGAGCAGACACCCGCTGCTCGGCGCCGCGTCAACGCGAGTGGCTGTTTGGTGACTCCGGGGTTAATCAATACCCATCACCATTTATTCCAGAACATGACTCGGGCCTACCGACCGATGACCTCAGCGCCACTCTTCGGCTGGTTGGAGTCGCTATACCCGTTGTGGACGGCAGCCATCGATGAAGAAGCGGTGTATCTGGCTGCCTGGGTCGGACTGGCGGAATTAGCAATGTCTGGATGCACCACCACGACCGATCATCATTATCTTCACCCGGCAAGAGCCGGTGATCTCTTAGCAGCTGAAATTCAAGCAGCGGTCGAGCTGTCGATGAGGTTTCATCCGACCTATGGGTCCATGAGTTTGTCGGTCAAGGATGGAGGTCTCCCTCCAGATGATGCTGTTCGGACCGAAGATGACATTCTTGCTGAAAGTGAACGACATGTGAATCGGTGGCATGACCCTGGAGCGGGATCGATGCTCCAGATAGCGCTTGCCCCCTGTTCGCCGTTCACGGTCACCCCTGATTTAATGCGACGAACAGCAGAGTTGGCAGAACGGCTTGACGTCAGACTCCACACTCATCTGGCCGAAAACTCTGAAGACGATGAATTTTCAATAGCCCAATTTGGAAAACGCCCAGTCGAATTGTATGAAGACGTTGGATGGCTGACTAATCGAAGTTGGGGCGCGCACGTTGTTCGCCCTAACCAAAATGAAATCATTCGTCTTGGTGCAGCTGGCGTCGGTATTGCTCATTGTCCAAGTTCGAACATGATCCTTTCTTCGGGCATTTCTCCAGTTGTCGCGATGAGAGACGCGGGTTGCCCCGTAGGTTTGGGATGTGACGGCTCTTCGTCGGCGGATTCAGCTTCGTTATGGCAGGAAGCGCGACTCGCGATGCTTCAAGGAAAGCTCGTGTCTGGGGCCGATCAGATGAACGCAAGAATGGCGTTGGAAATAGCAACTCGGGGTGGGGCTGCGTGTCTTGGCCGAACTGGTGAAATAGGCGAATTATCAGTTGGTTCAGTAGGTGATGTAGCTGTGTGGCGACTAGAGGGGCCTCAAATCGCTGGTGTTCTTGATGACCCGATAGAAGGGTGGCTGCGGTGTGGCCCCTTTGCGGCGACCCACGTGTTCGTCCATGGAGAACAGATTGTGGATGGCGGAGTGCTTACTAACCCACAGATCGATGAGATGCTTACTAGACATCGCCAAGTTGCTGAACGTTTCCAGCCAAAGAACTGAGAGAACCGCTCATCTTCCATTGCCGCCACGAAATCGAAAATTGGTCCTTCGCCGATCTAGGATCCCGAAATGGGGCATCAACAATCATTTGCCAATGACGACTCTGATGTCGTAGCCGGTGCACGAGGCGGTATAGCGAACCGCTCTTTGCATGAACACACTGAGCGTCTAGCGCCACAAATGTATGAAGTCGCATCTGGGGTCTGGTGCCTCGTAGGCAATGGTTTGTCCAACCAGACCTTTATCCAAGGCCCGGACGGCATCATCGCGATCGATACCGGCGAATCGAGAGAAGAGATGAATAGTGCTCTCGAGCAGCTTCGGCTCGTATCCGACCAACCTGTTGTAGCTGTCGTCTACACCCATTTTCATTATGTGAACGGAACGACCGCCCTAACAGAAAAAGAACCGATAAATGCCATATGGGGCCATGAACGAATCAGCTACAACCTTGAGCGATCGGCAACTGAAATAGCTCCCGCCTACTCCAGAGGATTAATAGAGCAGTTCGGAATCCAAATGCCCGAAGACGGGCCTGACGGGCTAGTCAATGTGGGTCTTGGGCTTGCCTACCGAATGGCACACCATGCCCCTTCGACCCCAGGCCACGTTCCCGCAGACCACACTTTTTCTGAAGATGGTTCTGTAGTTGTTGCTGGTCTGGAAATGATTGTTACGCATGCTCCGTCTGATGCTGATGACTCCGTCACTCTCTATTTCCCCGAGCTCAAGGTCGCAGTCCAAAACCTTGTTTGGCCAGCGTTATTCAATATTTTCGCGATTCGTGGAGAGGAGTATCGAGACCCCCGAGTGCTCATAAAAGGTATCGACCATCTCCGCTCCCTGGACACAGAACACCTCCTAGCCACACACGGCCCACCGCTGTCTGGGATGGAAGAAATACAACGGAGGGTGACCGCGTACCGGGACTCGATCCAATTTCTATGGGACCAAACGGTTCGTTGGGCCAATAGGGGAGCGACTGGCCCAGAGTTAGCGCATCGCATCCAACTCCCCGCTGTGTACGACGAAGATTGGTTAACAAAACAGCACTACGGTCTGGCCGAACACCATGTACGCCAGATCCGGTCGGGGCTCTTCGGGTTTTTTGACGGGGATCCAACCGGGTTACTGCCGTTAGATAGTTCCGAAGAAGCAGAACGAATGATCTCTGCAATG
>PAVP01000046.1 GCA_002713975.1 Acidimicrobiaceae bacterium
AAAGAGAGAGCTAGGGTCAACGCTCATGGCAGAGCGCGTACTCGTGACGAAATTAGGGCTTGACGGTCATGATCGAGGGGTCAAAATTGTCGCACGGATCTTGCGTGATGCCGGATACGAAGTCATATACACCGGTTTGTTTCAAACTCCTGAAACCGTTGTTGCTGCAGCAATCGATGAGGATGTGTCCGCGATAGGAGTTTCAATGTTGTCCGGTGCTCATGAAGCCTTGCTTCCAATGGTCACTGAAGCTCTGAAAGAAGCTGGCGCGGAGATACCGGTCATTCTTGGAGGAATAGTGCCAGAAGGCGATTTTCAGTCTATGTACGACGCTGGGATCGCACGAGTGTTAACTCCAGGGGCGACAGCTGACGAAGTTGTCGAAGCTGTTAGTGGAGCGATTAAGGAATATCGGGATAGCTGATCTCCTGACACAAGCCGGCAGTGCTCTTGTACTCTTACCAACGTGATTATTGAACGATTTGGGGTTGTGGGCTGCGGCTTAATGGGATCTGGCATTGCTGAAGTAGCTGCGCGAAGTGGATGCGACGTAAAGATTGTCGAAGCTAATGACGGTGCGCTTCAGGCAGGTATGGAACGGATGGAGAAAAGTCTCGACCGCGCCGTCCGAGCTGAAAAAATTACCGAAGACGATCGAGCCCAGGTAATGGGAAACATTTCCTTTTCAACAAAACTCCCGAGCCTCGCTGATCGCCAATTTGTTGTTGAAGCGGTTATCGAACAAGAAGAGGCGAAAATCGAAGTGTTTCGCCGCCTAAACGATGTAGTTGACGACCCCGAAGCAATTCTGGCCAGTAACACATCGTCTATTCCGATTATGAAGCTTGCGATGGCCACGAATCGGCCTCAACAAGTGATTGGTGTTCATTTCTTTAACCCAGTTCCGGTAATGGGCCTCGTGGAGATCATCACATCGCTGTTGACAGGCGACAAAACAGCAGCGCTCTGTCAAGAATTCGCGTCAGATCAACTTGGGAAAAGGGTCGTGAGCAGCCAAGACCGGGCAGGGTTCGTCGTGAACGCATTGCTCATTCCATACATCCTTTCGGCTATTCGAATGATGGAATCAGGGTTTGCGAGCGCTGAAGATATCGATGCGGGCATGGTCTTGGGATGTAACCACCCGATGGGTCCTCTGGCTCTGTGCGATCTCATTGGTTTAGATACCACGATGGCGGTGGCCGAGTCCCTATACGAAGAGTTTAAAGAACAGCTATATGCGCCACCTCCTCTGCTCAACCGTATGTGTGATGCAGGGCTGTTAGGGCGCAAGAGCGGCCGAGGATTTTACCGATACAACTAAGGTTGTTGAGGCAACGTTCCCCGAACGTGTCGAGAAACGAACAANATGAGTGATGCGGTGACAGAAGGAATTGACGCTGAGAACGTGGCGTCATGGCTCNACAAACACGTCNCTGGGGTCAACCCACCACTTANNTATCAGCTCATCGCTGGAGGACATTCGAATCTCACATACAGGGTCGAAGACCAAGAAGAAAATCTTTATGTTCTGCGCCGGCCACCTTTGGGTCACGTNTTAGCAACGGCACACGACATGGCTAGAGAGCANCGCATTATCAGCGCCGTAGGCAACACCGACGTCCCTGTGCCTCCAACANTGGGAGTATGTGAAGATGATGGGGTAAACGGTGCGCCGTTCTACGTAATGGAATATGTAGAAGGTGAGGTCCTGCACAGCGACGCTGAAGCANCTCTTGTTCCGGTTTCAGAACGCATGGACCTGAGCCGTCAAGTAGTCGAGGTCTTGGCAGAGCTTCATGCAATCGAACCTGAGGACATCGGGTTAGGCGACCTAGCGAAAAGAGAGGATTATCTAGGACGACAGCTGCGCCGATGGAGTCGCCAATGGGAGCAATCAAAGACTCGGGAATTAGAGGCCATGGAGGAGGTGCAGGATCTGTTGGAACGCCGGAAACCGGAACANATAGGNTCCACGATCGTTCACGGCGACTATCGGCTCGGAAACATGTTGACGAGGTCTGGCCGCATCCTGGCGGTACTTGACTGGGAGCTGTGCACCTTAGGTGACCCACTAGCCGATGTCGGATATCTACTGAACAATTGGGTGGAGCCGGATGAAGCTCCGGCAGGTTCTAGCGCTCCGACACTCGCCGGAGGATTCGCTTCTCGAGAGGAACTCATGAGTTGGTATGAAAGGGCTTCTGGACGCGACGTGTCGGGGGTCGGTTATTACCGAGCTTTCTCTTATTGGCGGTTAGCGGCCATTGTTGAAGGCGTCCTGAACAGATACCTAAAGGGTGTGATGGGTGACCAAGAAGATGTAGACATNTCGGTTTTTAAAGAACAGGTAGAGATGCTTTCTACTGGCGCGTTAGAGCTACTCGTNGAGTGATATTGGNGAACAAAACTGTGAAGTAGTTGTCNCAACTCCGAGTTGGCGCCTGATGCAACCGAAGCCGAAAGCGCCGATATCCTCAACCGTGTGGATCATGAAAACGCACCGAGAGGTAGCCGATTTTTTGTTGGAGCCGTCATCGGAGCAGTTGTTGGTGGTTTGGTAGCAGGCCTCATCGTGGTGAGTCTGGGTGATCCGCAGCGAATATATGTAACCGAGAAAGTCGACACTGCCGAAGCGCTCGGACGAGCGGTCGCAGACGTTNTAGATAACCAGGCTCCAGCGACAACAGTCGCGCTGGACGCGGAAATGGTGTCAGACGGGGCCACGACTCCGGAGGTTGAGAAGACAGACGCAGGTCGACTAGACGTCAAGGCGGTTTTGGCTGCTGTGGCGCCCACGGTGGTTCAAATAGAGGTCTTATCTGAGGATGGAATTTTCGGAGGAGGTCAAGGCACGGGCTTCATCATTAGTTCCGATGGACAAGTTGTCACCAACGCCCACGTTGTCGAAGGCGCCGNCAGTATCAACGTCATGCTTTCTGATGGGACTGTCAAAACTGCTGAACTAGTGCAACAAGACCCAACTCGAGATCTTGCGGTTTTACAAATCGAAGGCGAAAATCTTCCAGCGGCACGGCTTGGACGCTCTGCCGAAGTTGAAGTTGGAGACGAAGTACTTGCCATCGGAAATGCCTTAGGGCTAGGAGATACGCCATCAGTAACCACAGGAATTGTTTCAGCGTTGGAGAGAGAGCTACAACTCTCCGGCAACCGTTTGACGCGGCTCATACAGACCGATGCTGCTATCAACCCAGGCAACTCAGGTGGCCCATTAGTCAACGCTAAAGGTGAAGTCATCGGGGTAAACACGGCGATCGCNGGCAATGCCGAAGGGATTGGATTCGCCATATCGATAGATCACGCCCGACCAGTCATCGAAACCCTACAAACAGGCGAAGTACCCAAGCGNCCGTTGCTCGGGGTCAACATCATTGACGTAGAGATGTTGGACGACACATCGCGTGAGCAATACAACATCTATGAAGGTGTAGAGACAGGGGTAGTNATTGTCGCCCTANNNGNAGANGGTGCCGCTAACGCTGCAGGCTTAAAGGTNGGTGAAGTCGTTACTGAATTCGATGGGCAAGAAATCGAATCGGTTCAAGACCTTGTAGATGCTGTGCGGGATAGTGAAATTGGGCGCACAGTGCGAGTTGAAGTAGTAGCCAACGACGGATCGATAAGAAAAGTAGATGTGGAACTAGGTTTCACTGAAGGAGCGGGTGGCTGAACCAGAAGTCAGCTACTAGTTCATCTACCCGACATCGGACGCTATTTTTCGCGATACTTCTCCGTTATATCGATCTTTCAATAAACAGCTGGAGGCAGCATGTCCAACCGCACCTTTGACACTGGAACTGAAGACATTCGCACAGAAATTGCAGATGGAGTGATGACAATCACTTTGAACCGTCCAGAACGACGAAACGCTATGTCAGACGCCATGTTGACTGGACTCGTTGCGTCTCTTGACGATGCTGAAACAGCGACCGATGTTGGAGCAGTCCTGCTCACCGGCGCTGGGGGCGCTTTTTGCGCCGGTGGAGACGTAAAGGGAATGGCTGAAGCAGGGGGCGAAGGTGGAAATAGCGCCCTCCAATACGATGCGCGAGTTCACCTACAGCGACGCAGTCAGCGCGATACGGCTGGCAAGTTGTATGAACTTCCCAAACCGACAATCGCCGCACTGCCTGGCCCCGCAGCAGGAGCGGGTTTGTCAATAGCTCTATCCTGTGATCTGAGGTACGGCTCGCCTAATGCGATACTCACAACAGCTTTTGCCCGAGTTGGGTTTAGTGGCGACTACGGCGGAACCTACTTCATGAGTCGACTAATAGGTTCAGCNAAGGCCCGNGAACTGTATTTCTTNTCCGAAAAAGTTGACATGACAGAAGCAGAACGACTTGGGCTCNTCAACGGAGTCTTTTCTGAAGAGTCNTTACTGGNNGAAGTCACGTCAATCGCCAAGAGACTGGCTCAGGGNCCGACAGTCGCGTACAGNTACATGAAAGAAAATCTCAATCGNGCGGTGAATGGCGAAATGGGTGANTGNTTAGACATGGAGGCGGCNCACCACATTCATTGCGGCCNAACCGACGACCATAAAGAAGCTGCGCAGGCCTTCGTCGACAAACGAGAGCCAGTCTTCAAAGGACGATAAGTCGGATAAACGCCGCGCCTANCGCTCTGAANCGGGATACCTTCGAAATAGTGAGCGGCCGGACCTTTATACAAAACCCAGGACCCACCAATATCCCAGAACGAATNCTTCGGGCTATGGCTCGCCCNGCCGTTGACTTTGGGACTGAAGAATTNGGAGCGCTGTTNGATTCTTCGTTGAACAGNCTTAACCANTGCATGGCTAATTCTGGNCCACTGATTGGGTACACGAGTACGGGTCATGGTGCGTGGGAAGCAACNGTTACCAATCTGTTTGANNTCGATGCTCCGGTGCTTTTGTGTGACAGCGGCCATTTCAGCCATCGCTGGGGTGAAATGTGNGAAGCNCANGGTNTAGATGTNCATTGGTTCGAAACGGGCTGGCAACNGGGCGTTGACCCCGATGCTTTGCGNGAAGTNCTGTCAACTGAGCCNGGCAAGAAAATCCAAGGNGTNCTAGTAGCNCATACNGAAACNTCCACCGGTGTTACCTCTGACNTANCGGCNATCAGNNAAGTNCTNGAAGATTTAGACCATTCAGCNTTGCTNGTCGTTGATTCCATNGCGTCTTTTGGGTGNACTCCCTTAGATGTNGACGNNCTAGGTGTTGACGCGTGTTTGGCAGTCAGCCAAAAGGGTCTCATGATGCCCGTCGGACTCGCCTTCAGTGGCATCAGTGGACGGGCGGTAGAAGTGGCTTACGCGAATTCACGCCACAGGTTTTACTGGGATTGGCGACGCCGACTTGAAGTTGAGGGNTATCGCATCTTTTGTGGGACGCCTCCGATTCATCACCTTTTCGGATTAAACGAAGCCTTGAACATGTTTGAAGAAGAAGGAGGGATTGGTGCGGTAACCGACCGGCACCAACAACTGGCTTCGGCTGTTCGAGCAACAGTCGAAGCGTGGAGTAGTGAGGGCGCGATCGAATTCAANGCAGTAAACGAACACGAACGGTCAGACAGTGTGACATGTGTGCGCGTATCAGCTGATTACGACGCGAACCAAGTCATAAAGGTGGCACGGGAAAAGTACAACTTGACTATGGGATCAGGTATTGGGCCCTTGGCTGGTTCCGCCTTTCGGATCGGACATCTCGGAGACCTCAATGTTCCGATGGTCCTCGGGGCTTTAGGGGCCATAGAAACATCGTTGCGAACGTGTCGCGTGCCACTAGGAAGTGGTGGTCTAGAGGCAGCCGCTCAACAACTAAGTGAAGCGAGTAGGTAAGTGGTCTCCACAAATTCGATGACAGCCAGCGAACGATTAAGACTGATAGATCAAATCCATGACTCCTCGCTATCAATCGTTATCGCGGCAACAGGCGGCGGCGTGGCCTCAATATCAGATCTACTGCTCGTCCCTGGCGCATCACGAACGGTCATCGAGGCGCTCGTACCGTACTCATTCCCGGCCATATCACATTTGATCGGTTACCCACCAGATCAGGCGGTCTCCGAAGAAGTAGCAAAGCAGATGGCTCTGGCGTGCTTACGAAGGGCTGAAGAACTTGTGGAGACAAACACACCGGTAGCGGGCGTGGCTTGTACCGCTGCCCTGGTAACCGATCGACAACGGCGTGGAGATAACCGTGCGCACATCGCCGTCGCTACTTCCGAAGGTCTGGTTTTAACCAATATCGCGCTAGAGAAAGGCCTGAACGATCGAGCAACCGAAGACCGAATCGTGTCCGATGCGGTGCTGGGAATGATTGGAAATACAGCAAAGGTCGCCCAATAACTGAGTCTGAGTAAGAATCGCAGTATGGCGCGACGCACTAGACATCACATTCCACAACAATCGGACGAATTTGACGCTGAATGGTTTACTTCGACCATTGGCTCCAAATTCGACGGCGTAGTGACCCATGTGGATACCGAGACAATTGGCGAGGGCGTCGGTTTCTTAGGTGAGCTGCATAGATGCACCTTGACGTGGCAGCGGGAAAAGGCAGGGCCGAGTTCGGTGATTGTGAAGATCCCATCGAAGGTGGCTAAGAACCGTTCACTTGGCGAAGGTCTCGCCGTGTACGAGCGAGAGATCAGGGTCTACAGCGAAATGAGTGACTGCTTAGGGATTCCGATGCCTGAATTCATTTATGGAGAATGCGACCCCAATCCCGCACCCTGGCTTGAAACGTTCTTTACCTTCCTTTTCCGGAAGCTGCCGGTTCCCGCAGTAAGCCGGGTGCTTGACCTCCTGTTACTGATAGGAGGGAAGAGTTCTCGGAGATATTTATTGATGATGGAAGATATCGATGATGCTCGGCCACCCACTCAAGTCGTAGGTGGATCCATTCAAGACACGATCGTTGGGCTTGATTTGTTGGCTCGTTTCCACGCCCATAATTGGAATGAGACGGAACGTAGGGACTCCCAACCCATTATCTGGAGCGTGGGACATGTGCCAAAAGTCGTGCAGGCTAGTTATCGGAGAAATCGTGATGCGTTTGTGGAACGTTTTGGTGCGCTTATCGGGGAAGCGATGGTCGCGAAGATGGACGAAGTTCAAGAGCGACTCCCCGAGCTGTGCTCCCAATTAGAGCGAGACCCTTGGACTCTTTGCCATGGGGATTATCGACTTGACAATCTGATGTTTCGCTCTGATGGTCGAACAACCGTGCTTGATTGGCAGGGACTCGCGTGGGGACGGCCTGGATGGGAAGTCGCCTACTTTATTACCACCGCATTGGAACCCGACCACCGCGATGAAGAGCAAATGATGTTGGCTCGGTATCACGAGACTCTGGTTGCTGCCGGAGTAGATAACTACAGCTACGAAGATTTGTTAGAAGATGTCACCATTTCCAAGGCGATTCTGGCGCACCGAATGGTTGCAGGAGATGANCTGTTAGACACTGAATCGGAAAACACCGAGAGCGACTTCATAGAGGTCCTCGTTAAGCGGGTTGTTGGGTGGGTGGATCTCGATGTGTAGCGGCCCTNGTTAACTAAAGAGCCCGTTACCTATTCCCTCAGCGACAGCTTCCACCTCTACGTCAGCGAGTTCTGGCCACACTTCGAAGTTGTGTTCCCCTAAATAGGCTGGCGATAAGAGGGTTGTAGGCGGGCGAATTCCGTCTACTAAGACTGGAAACGTGTCAACGACACGGTCACCGAATATTGGATGTTCGGTGTCGCGCCAGAAGCCTCTTGCGGAGAGTTGAGGGTCTTCGTTGACAAGGTCATGAGCGGTCTGGACCTTTCCTGCAGGAACCGCTATCGATTGCAGAAGCTCCANTACTGCGGACGACTCTTTGTCGCTGATCCAGTCACCCAGTACCTGGTCGATCGTTTCTCTATGAACTCTTCTTTCCTCCTCAGTTGCTAAAGGTCCGAAGAGATCAGTGTCTAANAATTGGCGGAGGCGTTCCCATTGGGCGTCGCATGATGCAGTGACCGCTACGAAACCATCTAGCGACGGGTACACCTCGTTGGGGACGTGATCATGTAAGCCGTCGCGGTTNCCTTCGGGNTGAGCTACAACGCCGTTAGACAGACAATTGAGAGCCGCAGGACCAATCGAATAGGTCCCCACCTCCAATTGCGCCATGTCGATGTGTTGCCCGCGTCCGGAAGCATCACGGGCGAGGAGAGCAGCCATGGTTGAGGTAGCAGCAGCAAAGCCTGCCAAATGATCATTTAGAGAGAAACCGGGTCCCACATCACCTCGATCATCAAAATTAGTTAGATGAGTAATTCCGCTAATAGCGTGAATAGTTGGGGCGTAAGAAATGATGTGGCTCCACGGCCCGTCGTGTCCACAGCCGGACATCGACACATAAATCAGTCGAGGGTTCCACTTCTTAACCGTTTCCCAATCGAGACCCCATCCGTCTAAAACTCCGGCGCTGTAGTTCTCGATGAGAACATCACAATTCTCGATCAACTTACGGATGGTTTGGAGCGCATCCGGGTGTTTCATGTCGAGAGTGGCGCTGCGTTTTCCGCGACCCCAGACGAAGTAGTAGGGGTAGTCGGGTCGGTTGACTAGAGTGCTGTGCTCCTCGTTTTGCACCCGAATGACGTCGGCGCCTAAATCTGCCAACATCCGAGTCGCGAATGGGCCCGCTAATACCCAAGTTAGGTCGAGCACTCGGACCCCGGTTAGTGGGAGGGAAGGTTCTGCCTCTTCGACAGGTTCTTCAATAACTGATTGGCTCGTTTGTGACCATCGCCCGATGATCATTTCGATCGGAGTTTCTGCTTCTGCTGGGGGTTGAAGAGGAACCGATGGGGTGTGAGAAAAACGGACCAGACGCCCTGGTTGTACGACCGAAGAGGCCTGATTTTGAGTTAAGAATCCCCGATGCTCAAACTGTGGGCTCGAGCAGGCCTCATTGATGTCGTGGACTGCGCCAAGAGCAACATGTCGTTCTTGTGCTTTGCCCCANAGATCCATCGCGTCGTGTGTCCGAACCCATTTCCGCATGGTGTCCATGGCATCGTCGATTTGTTCAAGTAGTTCTTCCACGTCGTATCCGAGCCACTGGTGTCCTTCTTCAAAGCCTTCGTCGACCATCATCTGAAAGGCGTGGTCTGGCGTTGGTGTAAGAGTGATCATCATGTGGCCGGTTCGACATTCGGCTAAGTCATATGCGTGGAGCCAATGAAGTGCTCCTTGACGTGGAGCTACTTTGGGCAGCGGAAGTACGTCGTCGAAGAGCCACTGCATCAAGATGTTCTCAACAGATCCGCTCAAGGTTTCATGAATGGACAGATCGAAGTGCCTGCCGACGCCGTCCCTTCGAACTCTGAATAAGCCTGAAAGCGCGCATATTGAGGCCATGAAACCTGCGTAGTTATAGGCCTGACGCCCCCAGACGTTTAAGGGTTTCTCTGGCAAGCCTCCCACTGACAAGAAGCCACCTAATGCGGCAGCAGTTAAGTCAGAACCCACCCAATTTGCACGAGGACCGGTACGACCAAAAGGGGTTATTGAGACCTGCACNAGCNGGGGATTGTCNTTGATTAAGTCGGTGTGGTCGATACCTAAGGTGGCTAACTCTCCAGGGTCNGTGGTCTCGACTATTAGATCGGCTTCCTTTGCCAAAGTTCGATACGTCTGGCGGCCGAGTTCTGTTGTTAGGTCAATAATGTGACTTTCTTTTCCGCCGTCATACCACCAGTCAAGGACGCCTCCGTTCTCGTCTCTCATAGATTGTCCCGGGGAACCTTGGTTTGTCACTCTGACCACGTCAGCGCCGAACTCCGTCAGGAGCTTGGTCGCGAATCGCCCTGAATCACCGGTTAGATCAATGACGCGAATACCTGTCAGTGCGGNCATCAGTTGATGAAAGTCTCGGCAAAAGATCCAAGGACATTTTCGATTTCCGTGANATCGCCAGTGTTGCAGGACAGGACAAGGTCGGTAACCCCAACCGCTTCGTAGGCTTCGATCAGTTGAGAGTCAACCCCATCAAAATCGCGACGGACTTGGATTGGAAACGCGTCCATAGAGCGCCCGGACGCCTCCGCTTCATCCCGGATGAAACTCAGCCGCTCCGATATGGCATCGGGGGAGAGGCCGAGTGGATGCCAACCGTCTCCTAGTTGAGCAACTCGTCGTAAAGCTGGAGCGCGGTTGCCGCCGATCACTATTGGCGGATGAGGTTTTTGTGATGGTTTGGGAGAGGTCACGACATTTTCGAAACTCCAGTACTTGCCCGCGAAACTTGCTTCTGTTTGGGTCCAAAGGGCCAGTAATACCTGTATGAACTCGTTGCTGTATTGACCTCGGTCTTGGTATTCGGACCCCAAGATCTCGTTTTCTTCGGGCAGGCTGCCGACACCCAGGCCAACAGTGATTCTCCCCCCGGACAAGTGATCCAAGGTTGCAAGCTCCTTAGCTAAGACCATGGGATGGAGATAGGGCATTACAAGAACACTGGTGCCGAGAGTGGCAGTTTGTGTGTGAGACGCGAGCCAAGTGAGCGTGATCANCGCATCGTGGTANGGGGCTTGACCCAGNCGATCGTGGACNTACCCGACGTTAATGACGTGGTGGTTCACCCATAGCGAGTCGAATCCAAGTTGTTCAGCGGCCACTCCTAGTTGGACAACTTGTTGAGGGTCAGCTACACCGAAATTATTGGGAAGAGTGAATCCGAACTTCATTGCTATTTCCTTTCTAAACCGCGCAATTTGCGGCAAGGCTAGCTATGGAGGTCCCCCTCCGCGGCTGTCGAATTTGGTGACGGTCTAACCCGTTAGTTGTGTAACCAAACGACAGACCAGTGCTTGGGTCACAAAAGGCAATTTGGCCTCCAACGCCATTGTGTCCGAAGGCGTTCGGTGAGACCGTGCGGCCCAGACCTCTTCGATTAGTTAGACCGTCGTCGCCGGCCAAAATTACTCCCAAGCCTCGGTTGGCTGGAACCCCCATAGGATCAGGCAAATTATTGTGTACTTGACCAACGGCATTTGTGAGCATGCCCGGTTCCCATAAATTGTCGGGGTTGTGCAGAAGTGCTTGATAAAACAGGGCTAGATCTGCAGCGCGGCCATATCCGCCGCCGCCTGGGACTCCGACTTCGCGTGTGTGTGGGTCGTTGAAACGAATAATTGTTTCGTCGGTCACTTCACTTGGAGGCATTTCTCGTACCCCGAAGACAGCTTCCAGCTCATCTGGAGTCGCTTCACCTTCGCACAATATGAGTTCTGCCATGTCCTCCTGTTGATCNGAATCAAATCCGAGTATCCGNGGTATGCCGAGCGGCTCAGATACNCGTTGATGAACTGCGTCGGTGTGTGAATCGCCCGTGATTTCNGTGATCACCTCNGCAAGAACCCAATGGGCGCTCGTGGNGTGGTATTCGTAGCGGCTGCCTGGTTCCCAGTTGAGTCGCCATTCAGACATTCTTCTTCGACGACTTTCAGAATCTGACCACACGTTGGGGCCCATAGGTGCATGAGGAAAGCCGGAGGTGTGCAGCATCACCTGCTCCAGGGTGATGCTTTCTTTCCCGTTCTCTGCAAACTCAGGGATGAGTGAAGAGATAGGCGTGCTCAGATCCAGAGAATTTTCACTCAAGAGTTGCCAAACCGTGGCGGCAACGAAGGGTTTGGTTGCGGAAAAGAAACAGTACCTAGTTTCGGGTTTCGCATTCCCGATCGTTTGGTCTACGACAATTTCGCCTTCGAACCCGATGGCAAATTGGCAACTAGGAAGAAGACCCTCGTCCACCTCCCGAGAGCAGCGTTCGACCAGCTCAGTGACTCGGTCGTGATCAATGTGGTGTTTACTCATCCCCTTGGCCTACCACTGACAAGCCTGTCGCGTCTTGAAAACTGGGGTGAGCCGGCCAGGGGAGACTTACTAAACTTGCGTTTAGTAAGTAGTGACAATATGCTTTGGGCGATCGTCTGGAAGGGGTCTTCGGCCAACCAGGTGCGGCCTGATGACCTTGACCGGGCGTGACCGTTGGTGCCGCTTTCCACGGGGGAGGCGCCAACAGCAAAGGGGGGAAGCTGCGCTGCGTTAAGTGGCCAGCTACCGATCTACCCCAACGCACGGACAGCGATGGACCGGGCGCCCGAAATGGGCGTCCGGTCCTTTGACTGTGAGACAACCAGCGTCTAACGGCTACGGTCCATGGCAGACGAAACGAGGTTTTTGTGGTCGATGAACAGCAGGTAGATACAGAAATTCAATTTGGTTTGGCAATGCGTCGTGCCGACGAGGTGGCAGAGCAAGCACAGGCAATTGAAAATCTCGGGTATGACTATGTCACCACAGGTGAACACGTCTTCTTTCATGTCCCATGTTCGAATGCCTTTATCTCCTTGGCAGTAGCGGCAGGCGCGACCACAACACTCAAGTTGATGTCAACAATCACGCTTCTTCCTTTGTATCCAGCAGTGCTGGCTGCGAAGCAGGCTGCAGCACTTGACGTCGCATCGGGTGGTCGCTTCCATATGGGCATNGGAGTAGGCGGTGAATTGCCTCGTGAATTCGAAGCTTCAGGAGTCCCAGTTTCAGAACGAGGNGCTCGNACCAACGAAGCCCTCGAAATNATGAAGCTTCTTTTNAGTGAAGACGATGTTCANTTTGATGGAAAATTTAACCAGCTATCGGGTGTAACGCTGGAGCCTAAACCTCTGCAACAACCATCGCCGCCAATATGGATATCAGGTCGAAAGGACGCCGCATGGCGTCGAGCTGCACGGTTCGGCACAGGATGGCTGCCCTACATGTACACACCAGAGATGCTCGTCGAATCGAATCAAGCAATCGCTAAATACAGATCTGATGAAGGTAATCACTCTCCTGTCGATCCAGGTCTGTTTATTTTCTTTTGCTGCCACGAAGACAATGCGACTGCAGTCGAATATGCGAACCAGCGATTATCCAAGCAGTACAACCAAGACTTCAGTCAAATGATTGACAAATATGCGATTGCTGGCGACCCCGATCGCTGCGCTGANCGACTTCGCGAATATATAGACGCAGGAGCTCGGACCATCATCCTGAGNGCCGCGTCGCCGATGAGTTACGTAGAAGAAGCCGAAAGTTTNATGGCANNGGAAGTGCTTCCTCGATTTCGACCATGAGTGCCAACCGNCCAGAATGAAGGNGGCCCGANATGCAGTTANCGAAGCAGTTCTTTGAAACGACNCTTGANCAGCANCGAATTTTAGAAATGGTNGAGACAGGNGATTGGTCAGAGAGGTGTTTTGACTCAATGATTGACCACTGGGCTAAAGAACGTGGGGATCTGATTGCTGTCACGGACCGTTATGGCGCAACATCTTGGAGTGATTTAGCTACACAAGTCGATGAAGCAAGTCGTGGATTACTGGAACTTGGTGTCAGACCAGGTGTTGTGGTTCAAGTCCAACTGCCCAATTGGCACCAATTCTTGGTGGCCGTGGCCGCTGTAGAACGCATAGGTGGTGTGATTAACCCAGTTGCTCCTATCTTTCGAACGAACGAAGTCCTNGTCATGAGCGAATTGGCGCGGCCNGCTGTCGTCATNACGGCGACAGAATTTCGCGGCTTCGAACTAGGACTAATGCACACAGAGCTAAGAGAGCGCTGTCCNTGGGTCGAAGAGATAGTTACTGTTGGAGAACGTCCAACAGTGGATGCTTTGACTTGGCAAGACCTACTTGAACAAGGACGATTCTCGTCCTATGACCGGGCGGCCGTAAACCTCTTGAGAGCTGGCAGCCATGATGTTTGTGAAGTCATGTTCACTTCAGGAACGACGGGCCAACCTAAAGGCGTTATGCATACGCAAAACACCCTAAATGCGGCTGTTGATTGTTTCGTTGAAGCAGTCTGCGAAGGTGTGACATCACCGATAGGGGAGGTGGATGGCCCGGGATACACCTTCCATATGGCNTCAACACTCGCCCACCAAACGGGGTACCTCTTCGGTATTCGGGCTCCCCTTACTTTGGGAGGACATGTCGTATTGCAAGACGTTTGGGATCCCGCGGAGTTTGTTGATTTAATCGAATCGCATCAAATTCAGATTTCCATGGGGGCAACACCTTTCTTGGCAGACGTGTTAGGAGTTCCACAGGTCGAGGAGCGGAACCTCGCGAGTTGGAAACGCTTTGTTTGCGCTGGAGCCGCAGTCCCTGAACCGGTCTTAGAAGACGCAGATGCGCGACTTCCTTGCGTGGTCCTCCCCGGTTGGGGGATGACTGAGTGCGGCCTGCTGACCGTAGGGCGCCCTTCTGACTCGTTGACTATGCGTCTCACCGATGGGAGACCACTTCCTGGTAACGACGTCCGAGTTATTGATGAACAACGACAACCGGTAGTTGGAACTGAAGGTGACTTGCAGTGCCAAGGATCCTTGCTGTTTGCCGGTTATGTGCAAGGTCGAGGGTTGACTGAAGCATCTTGGGACGGACCGTGGTTTGAAACTGGTGANCGGGCAGTGATGAATGATGATGGTTCGATTCGAATCACTGGTCGTTCAAAAGACATCATTATCCGTGGTGGTGAAAACATCCCGGTGAAAGAGATAGAAGACCTTCTTCTGCGCCATCCCCAGGTAATGGGCGCAGCGATAGTTGGAAAACCAGATGAACGCCTAGGAGAAATCGGATGCGCGTTTGTCCTGCCTTCTGGAAACCCACCAACCCTCGATTCCCTGATTGAATTCTTAGAAGCACAAGGTATGACCCGCCAATTTTGGCCCGAAGACATTGTCATTGTTGAAGAATTCCCTATGACCCCGAGTGGCAAGGTCCAGAAGTACAAGCTCCGCCAACAGTTTTTGTAGCACTGATAGGCATTCGGTCCGTTCCTTAGCTTTTTGCAGGAACTATCCCCTCAGCTGTATAAGTAACAGTTGGATCCCAAAACAGCCAGTCATAGATACCCAAGGACGCGGCAGCGTCTATCTGTGCCTTTACTTCTACTGGCCCGTAAGGGACTCTCATCGAAAAGTCTTGGAGCCAAGGCACCAACGCTGTGTTCGTGCCATCTAGGACGCGTTGAAAGTCAGCCAAAGAGGCTCTTGTAATGTCATATGGCTGCGCTTCTGGATGGGTGACCCCGTATTCACCGCGGGACCAGTGAGATGGGNAAACCATCGGCGATACGTAATCAACGTATTGGGCCATACCAGCCACGTCTTGGGCGATGAATTCACCCCTCGTGGCTGAAATACCAAAAACCGAAACTCCCTGAAATACACCAAATTCTCTGAGAATGGANTGAGATTGCCGCAGGAAGTCAACGATAATCGGCGAAGGATCATCTAGACCGACGCCCGGTATGTACATGCCATCAAGACGACCCTCTGGTCGCCGCATGTAATCCCANAGCACATCATCGATCCCCGCTTCTGCCGCCTCTCGGGCGATGTCAAGGTTGTATTTTTGTACCCCAGGATTCTGAAAGTTAGTGAAGCCGCCGTACTTGCTCAACGGCCTGCCATCAGATGTTTGGATCACCCAGTCCTGATCACCTTTCGCCCAAGCATGCTTAGCTAAAATCGGATCACGGAACGCCACTATGCGACCTATCACACGCACATCCAGCGCATGTAGTTCTTCAATGGCAGCGCGCAGATTAAAAAGATTGTTTGCCGCTCCAGTCTCTATCGCGAGGGACACGTTGCTGTCATAGCCAACGACACCGCTTTCGTTTTTGAGACTGATTTCGACGGCGGTCACTTTCCCGGCTTCAATCAAATCGAGTACTGAGTTTTTGAGACCTTGATGCGCCCACGCCGCAGCGCTCACATGAACTCCCTGAGTTCTGGGGTAAGCAATCGGGACGATCATGTTGAACGTGCTTGTGTTGCCGGCTCGATCAATCGCCAAGATCGAAACAGGTCCGGCCGGAGGTTCATCAAGTTCCAAGATGAACGACCCATCTCGGGTCTCTATTGGCACTCCGCCGACGACCAGAGTCGCCCCCGGTTCGGAGGTGCCGGCAATAGTGACCGGTTCATTCATCGGAACGGGTTCTAAGACTTCTGGTAAGCCAATCACAGGCGGAGTGCCGTCAACGCTGAAGTCGATAGAGCGAGACACTTCACCGTAGAGCCGTCTCTTCACAACTAACTCAAGTGAATGGTCACCTTCAGTCAATGGCGGGACCACCCAAACGATTCGGTTCCCATATCTTTGAACACCGCTAACAGGGAAGTCGTCTAACAACAGTTGAGCTGATCGAGCATTCGCACCAGCGACAGTAAAAGAAATCTGCGCTCCCTCAATTGAAGTTGGCTGNAGGGCTACACCATCCTCGATACCCCCAATTTCAATGGTCACCTGCCGAATTGTGATCAACATTAAAACTATTCCCGCAAGGGTCACTAAAGAGGCTGCGGCTAATAAACCCCAACGGCGACGCGACGGTGGCTGTTGTGGGACTTGGAGAGGGAAGATTGGGCGGCGAACTGCTTTGCGGTTTTCACGAGTTGGGCGAGGCAGCGTCCTGGCATAAACGGGAGCTTCCTTCTTCACTGGTCGCCAGGGAAAGCCCCACCCTTCGGCAGGGTCGCCACCGTCGTCTTCGGTCCTNGAGTTGGGCTCGCCCTTCGCCAATGACGGACCAACTTGTCGTCCATGAGAAGTAAGTGACCAGCGACCTTCGCCTAGCCCCGGGGTGTGTGGCATGGGGACTGCGAGATCAGTTCGGTGAAGATGATCNAGTGCGTTCAGGACATCTTCGGNTTCGAGTCCTGTGGCAACTGAAAGCTCNCTNGGCANGGCTGTNCCATCACGCGACAACAGATGTCGCAGCACCAACTTGTGTTGCGGGGCCAGCAACGGCATCAAGACAAGTTAGTGGCGGAAACGGTAATAGTGACATCGTTGTGCAAGTACAAAGACGAAAGCGCCTACCAGGTGTAAGTTCCATGTGGTGAATGAGGAAGAGCGCGAAGTCCTTGATTGGGGTAGTTACGGTTTGGCATCTCGTGCCCTAGCCGGGTTAGTTGCTGAAGATGGTTATCAACCCGACATCATTCTTGCGATAGCTAGAGGTGGACTTTTCGTNGCTGGTTCACTCGGTTATGCCTTATCGGTGAAGAACCTATATGTGATGAATGTTGAGTATTACACCGGGGTTGATGAACGACTTGACGTGCCGGTTGTACTGCCTCCGTATGTCGACGTCGTAGACCTGAGGGATACTCGAGTTTTGATTGTCGACGATGTAGCCGATACCGGCCACACGTTGGCGTTGGTTCGGAATCATTGTCTTGATGAAGTCGCCGAAGTCCGCACCGCTGTTCTTTACGAAAAGTCCCGTTCAGTTGTTCAATGTGAATACGTGTGGAAATACACAGACCAATGGATCAACTTTCCCTGGTCAACCGAACCACCGCTTGTCGAACCCGGAGACGGTGTAACAGTCCTTGACGCGTGAGCGATGAGATCAGTGTGCCTCTCGTGTTCAGGACGACATTCAACTTTGGTGGGTAGCAGTGACCGTTGTGGTGATACCCCCGCGTACCAGCCATTCTGTGACAACAGTCATTGTTNTTGGCGNNAAAGCTGAGACCAGGTCATCNAGAATTCGGTTGGTNATGCCTTCGTGATGGACACCTTCATCTCTAAAGCTCCAGAGATACATTTTNAACGACTTCAATTCCACGATGAGTTCATCAGGGATATAGGTAAGTACCACCGTTGCGAAGTCGGGTTGTCCCGTGACAGGACAGAGGCAAGTGAGTTCTGGTGTTTCACAACGAATCTCATAGTCCCGACCCGGTCGAGGATTGTCTAGAACTATGAGTTCTTTTGATGGTTCACTTGGCATTTCAAGTGCTCCCTTAAAGTTCGTACGATGGGATATGACGCTACCGTTCGCTAAAGCCGGCGACGAGGCTATAGCCACCNAAGAAGGAATCNCATGACATCACAANTGGTGATTCGAGAAGCTGAGACTTCAGATTACGAGTCGATTGCGAANCTTACGATGGCTGCTTACAAACCACTTTTCGAAGGTGNAGGTCTTCCTGAGGATTTGGGGTGGTATGGCGCCGAACTGCGAGACGTCNCCGGGAGAGCCAGTCGCGCAATGATCGTCGTGGCAGAAATAGATNACCAAATTGTTGGAAGTCTNGCCTATCACCATGACTATGCCGAAGANGCCCATGAAGGAAACCCTCAAGATTGTGCAGGATTTCGTGTCCTAGCTACTGACCCGTCNTATCAAGGCCGAGGTATTGGAGAAGCACTAACTCGATGGTGTATCGACAAGGCTAGGTCTGACGGCCGATCTGCTCTCGTCCTGAATACGACTGACTATATGGAGGCAGCTCAACGTCTCTACCGTAGGCTCGGTTTTGAGCTGTACCCCGAGATCAGCTATCGCATCGGAGGACGGCAGCCAGTAGAGGTATTGGGCTTTCGTTTAGAGCTAAAGGATTAAAAGTTGAGCAATCGTCGTACTGTCATTATCACCACATGCGTTTTGGTCGCCGTTGTAGGAGCAATGGCGGCCTACGGNGCATGGAGAGTCCTGTCCGCCGCACCTGAGGAAGTCTCTTTGGATGCTGCAGTCGCAGCGGTAGAGGAGGAACAAGCTTCTGATGATGGCATCGAAAAAGTAGCTGACGCTGCTGACGCCCTATCTAGGGATGGTGTTTGGCACGTTGACACGGACTCAGGCAGCTTCAGCTTCGAGGAAGCTTCGGGATCCTTTGTTGGTTTCAGGGTCAAGGAAGAACTTGTCAAGATTGGCAACATAACGGCAGTCGGGCGGACAGACCAAGTCGACGGCGAACTAGCGATTCAGAATGGTCAGCTTGTTTCAGTTTCGATCACTGCCGACTTGTCGGCCATTGTCACCAACGATTCGCGACGAGACAACGCGGCACGCAACGCCATGAACGTGAGAGAGAATCCCATAGCCAGCTTTGTTCTTGATCAACCTCTAGACCTGCCCGAGACCGACGGATCACAAATAGCTTTGCAGGCCAAAGGTCAACTGACAGTTAACGGAATAAGCAAAGCTGCGATGTTTGAGCTTGAAGCCAAGGCTGTTGCACGCTCCATTGTGGTTGTGGGCCAGACGGAAGTTACTTTTGCTGATTATGACATAGCGGTCCCGTCAGCCAGCATTGTCGTATCAGCTGAAGACCACGGCGTAGTGGAGTTCCAGTTACTGTTTGTTCGCCGCTGAGGTGCTATTCACGCATCATCTCTGCACGACCCATGCCTTCGCCGTCGAGGATTTGGTCGTCGGCCAGATCGATCGTGACCTTTACCAACTCACCGGTGAAAACATTCGGGGTTTGGTAGTGAGATACACCAGTGCCGCGATCCAGACCGATATCAAGTCCGGACCAAGAAATCATGAGGGAGAAAATATTCTCTGTTTCGTGGCGAGCAACAACTTGATCATCAATTATCAAACTTCCCACGCCCTTAGTTCCGCTTGAGGAACGCGCCATATTGAAGCCGAGACGTTCCGACCCTTGAGGCACGGGACCAGGTGAACGAACCATTTGATGGCTGCCACCGATATTGAGATCATGAACTAGATGGCCGTCACCATCTATATAGAGGCTGTAGCCAGAGGTGGCGTCGCCGTGCGCAATTAAGACACCGGAAACACCGGACTTGGTCGGCTCNACTAGCGCCTCTAGACGATAACTGCGACTTCTGAGATCGGGTGCAACATCGCTGGGTAAATGACCCATACCTTTCCAAAAGGTGAAAAATGTGCGACCACCCAGATGACGTGCGGCATTTTCGGCGAAACGTTCAGCGAAACGGTCGTCAAGTGGCAACACCTGGTGCATGCGTGCCTGCTCCCACCACAAATCAAGCATTTCGTTAAGGAGTTCAGGTTCAGTTTGCGAGCGGTCTTTGGTTTCGTTGAAGTCGTCAAGGAGGTTGAAAAGTTCCCATTTGTCATCTTCGTATGGTGTGCCAGGGGGGTGGTACGCGACTGCTTTCCACCCATTGTGAACAATTCCTCTGTGGCCGAACATCTCGAAATATTGGGTTGTCTTTCCGGACTCAGCTTCGGGATCATTCAGAGTCGAAGCGAAACTGACCCCTTCGATGGGCTTTTGTTTCACTCCGTTGACCGATTCAGGAGCGTCAATGCCTATGCAATCAAGCAAAGTAGGGACGATGTCACATGCGTGACAAAATTGGTCTCTTAGGCCCGGATGATTGATGTGGCGTGGCCAATGAATGACCAAGGGGTCTCTCACACCTCCACCATGGGTGTTTTGCTTGTAACGACGTAACGGGGTGTTCGCCGCCATTGACCAACCCCATGGAAAATTGCTGTGAGTATCCGGCCCACCAATGTCACCTATTCGGTCAAATTTGTCTTCCATNGACTCAGGAAGTCCGTTGTATGGCCCCATGGCATTGACGAAACCAAGTGGACCTCCTTCCTGGCTTGCACCGTTATCAGAAAGAACCATGATCATGGTGTTATCGATTTCGCCTGAAGTCTTCAAGTGATCGATGAGTCGCGCTAAGTGTTGGTCGGCGTGATGCAACATCGCTGCGTAGGCAGCTTGAAGACGTGTCGCCACTCGCTTGGTNACATCATCAATTTCTGACCATGCTTCAACGAAATCATTTCGGGCCGGTAACTCTGTTCCCTCAGGAACCACCCCCAGCTCTATTTGCTTAGCTAACCGTTCAGTCCGTTCCACATCCCATCCGCGACGAAACACCTGGTCGTAGTGATCGATTAATTCCCTTGGGGCCTGGTGGGGGGCGTGACATGCCCCAAGCCCGATCAATGTCATCCAGGGTGTTCCCGGACTGCTAGCCGTGTGTGAAGCGATGAATTCAATGGACTTATCGAAGAGGTCCTCCGTTANGTGGTATCCGCTCNNAAAGTTGCCTGGTGCGCTTATGTGGCTGTTGTCNAGAATCAACTCTGGCGANTAGTGNTCTGTTTCGGCGTCAAGGAANCCATAGAAACGGTCGAACCCTCTCCCNAGTGGCCAGCCGTCAAATGGCCCGGTNGGACCAGATTCNGTCAAAGGCGTTACGTGCCATTTNCCCACCATGTAGTTCCTGTANCCCTGAGGTCTCAGAATTTCAGCNAGGGTGCCCGTGTCTCGACTGATTTTGCCTCNATANCCGGGGTACCCGCTATCGAAGTTAGCTAGACAACCNACNCCCGTTGAATGATGATTTCGACCGGTTAACAGNGCTGCTCGAGTTGTNGAACACATNGCAGTCGTGTGAAAGCCCGTNTAACGGAGNCCGTTGGCTGCTAGNTGGTCAATTGTTGGNGTGGAAATAGGNGATCCGTAACAACCGAAATCAGAGAANCCGACGTCATCGAATAGAACTATCAAAATGTTGGGGCTGTCTTGTGGTGGNGTTGGACCTGCCGGCCAGTTTGGGATGANGTCGNTATCTGAACTCACATNGNGAATCCTAGAGATGATCTTGGGTNTAGAGAAGTGAGGACCTANTNGAACAGGTGATCTCTCAAGTCANGCGACGCTATTGGNNNCTCTCAGATTCCACGCGGCNACAGAGGCGAAAGNGAAAGTGATNGCCAACACTGCGTAGGTCAAGAGGTAAGAATTGGTGAGATCNGCCAACACNCCGCCGGTAATTGGTCCGAGTACTGAAGCGGGCCCATAAAAGATCGTCATCGCCCCGAAAACAGCGGTGAAATCTCGCTCATCTACCTGGTCGCGGACAAAGGCGGCCGTTAACGGCGGCACGGCCATGCCTGCCATTCCGTAGAGAGCAGCTGCGAGGGCTGCGGTCCACATTTGTCCGGCAAGAACCAACACGCAAGTGANGGCGCCGATAGCTGTGACTAGACACATGGTTCGTGGACGTCCCAGCCGGTCGCTCAGGCGACCAAAAATAACTGCGCCGACCACACCCCCAATTCCCATTAACGCCCACAAATTCGTAGTAAATCCCCTTGACATATTGTGATCGTTTTCAAGAGATAGGCCGAAGAATTGGTACCACGATGCGGCCACGAACGCGAAAGCCATGTAAAAGAAAACGGCTGTTTTCCATGCTTGTAAACGAGTGATGGCTTTGATGCCGGCGCCGCGAGGTAATGGTGGTGAAATGTCTTTACGCAGTGCAATGTAAAGAACAGTGAGAATCCCAACTGCGACCACCATTTCTAGAAGCCATACTTCGCGCCAAGCACCGGCATCGTTGACTGCGTCGCGAAGGGCTGACGTCGCGAACGGAATGAATATTGAGCCGACCGCCATAGTTGCAGTTAGAGAGCCCATCACGGCACCTCTTTTGGCGACAGGAACATTTGCTGTCGCGATGACCGGCATCGTCAACCAGATTCCTGCCCCCCCAAACCCCGCCAGGGCTGTACCAATCATCACTTGACTAGTTGTCGGAGCGGTGCCCAGACATAACAAACCCGCCGTGACTACCCATAAGCCGCATTTCAATAGAACAGCCGGCGCTATTCGGCTCGCCAGATAAGTCACGGCAACAACACCACACAAGTACGCCGCCATGTTTACTGACCCTGTGGCGCCGGCAGTTGTTGCGGTTAGCTCCAAATCATCGGAAATTGCAGGAAGAAGGAGCGGCATGGTGCTGCGACCAAAGGTGTGTGACACCACGCCTGCAAGAGTTATGAGAACAACTCTTAACCAACTCATTTCTGAGCAGGGTTCAACAACAAATATTGCTGGTGAACGGCTGGCCTGCCGAGGTGAGAAACCCGAACTTGTGGCGGGACTCATTTTTTGCGTCACCAAACCGCCCCCGCGAACCACAACGCCANTTTGGNGTTGCCCTTCTCATCACCCTACGATNGTCTTCGTGCCCGTGTACTCCTATCGCTGTCATAAATGTGCTGAGACNTTCGACCAGAGACGACCTATGTCTGAATCNGGTGAACCCGCGATCTGCCCAGTCGGACACTCCGGAGCCAGACGACAATTGTCGACATTCGCTTCGGTTGGAGCAAGGCCACAGTCGACTGCTGTAGCCGAAACAGAATCGTGGACCGGCCAAAATGGTTGTTGCGGTGGGGGATGTCATTCGCACTAAGCGATAAGTTCGGCTGAACTATCGCTGTCCAGTGTCGGTGTCAGTGCCCGCTGTCGAAAGCCACTGGGAGACGTTCCGGTCCCCAGATCCCATTTTCTAGAGGCTTCCAAGTGATATCGCCGTTGAGTTTCAGATTGGGCAATCGGTCTGCGACAACTGTAAAAGCTTCTTGGAGTTCAGCCCGGGCTAGAAAAGCGCCCAGGCAGTAATGAATGCCACTCCCGAATGTCAAATGAGGAGACCCGGCCTCACGGGTAATGTCGAAAGCTAACGGTTCNTCAAATTTNNCAACATCGTGATTGGCTGCAACAAAGTTAGGGAANATAAGAGTCCCCTGAGGGAANACGAANTCTTTGTAGANGATCTCTTCGCTCGCGTACCGGGCGGTGCCGCGCACAGCACCGAGGTAGCGCATTACTTCTTCTACCGCTTGTGGAGCNAGCCCCTTNTCTTCGCGAAGAAGATNGAACTGGTCTGGGTGTTGTGCGAATAGAGCCACGGCACAACCCAACTGATTTCTGGTCGTGTCAGTGCCCGCCAACAATATTGCGTTCGCCATCGATAAAAGCTCGTCAGTAGAAAGTCGATCACCTTCTTCCTCAGCACTAATCAAGTCACTTAGAAGGTCATCGTGAGGTTCAGACCTTCGTTCCGCGATCAGATTGAGCATGTAGGCATCCATCTCGTCGCTCGCAGCGATAATTGCTGATGCGTCCTCAGCCAAGTTGCCATTGAACAACTTGAAGATGTCGACAGCTAGCCGACTGAAAAGCTCCCAGTCCTCGCGAGGAGCGCCGAGTAGTTCACAGATAATTGGAATCGGATACGGCTCACAGACATCAGCCACAAATTCTGAATGACCCAGTTCGCACACTGGATCAAGTAGCTCGTTCACCACATTTCTCATAAAGGGCCGCAACCGATCCGCTGATTTAGGAGTGAACGCTGGGCTTACGATCCGCCTAATTCGCTGATGATCTTCACCTTCGGTTGAAAGAATGCTTTTACGGTTAGACCGATTTGACCACTCAGCGCTCTCATAGTTCTGAGTCTCGGCAATCAAAGACAAAGCACTAAACCAGCGTCGATCCCGAAGCATCGCGGCGCAGTCATCGTGGCTGGCTATCACGTATCCAAGATCACTTTTGGCGATCCAATGATCCTTGCTCAATTGATGAAGCCGGGCGCGTCGCTCGGACTCAGAAAAGGATAAATCTGTAGTGACGATTGGCAGATCGGCGTCGCTAATCAGTGTCGGCATTTCGTCAGCCTAGTAATTCAGAGGTTTCTTAAGAAAACTGTGGGAGAGGAAACAGCAAAACGTTATCGGTAAGGCTACGGTCACAGCCATGTCGCATCCTTCCATAAGTACTCGCCGCGTCGACAAAGTCGTTTGTATCTCAGTTGATGATGGACGTGCCAACGCATTCTCACCGTCGTTACTAGTTGCTCTTAGTCAAGAACTAGCTGAGGCAGAAGCAGACGCTGAAGTAGGAGCGGCTGTCATTGCCGGCAATCAAAAAGCATTTTTCGCCGGATTTGATCTGGATGTGATCGGCTCGGGGGACTCCAAAGCCATCGCCGAAATGACAACAGCAGGCGGAGCCTTCATCCGTCAGGCATACGGCGCGTCATTGCCAGTAGTGGCCGCTTCTACAGGTCATGCCGTTGCCGCTGGAGCGTTGCTGTTGTGTGGATGTGATTATCGTGTTGGAGTAGACGGACCGGTGAAAATCGGACTCAACGAAGTCGCTATTGCTTTAACCCTTCCCAAGTGGGCCCTGTTAATCGCAAGTGAACGACTATCAAAGAGATATTTGCAAGTCTCGGTTGCCAACGCGCAGATCTTCGATGGTTCCGGCGCTGTGGATGCCGGGTTCCTTGATGAAGTGACCACACCCGATCAGGTTGTGGATCGAGCGATCGAGGTTGCCCAAGGTTTCGCTGAACAGCTCGACGCAAAAGCNTACGCGGCTACNGTGCGAAATNTGAGAGGTGGTCTTCTNGGCGAAATGGACGCAGCTGTCGCGTCTGANCGCGCNGCNGCCGGTCTCTAATNAAACTTGATGGCTTCCCAGACAGAAAGGCGCGCCCGACGNACACTTTTTATCACCTCGCTTGTTGGGTTCATGGTGGCNATGGAGATCACNATNATCTCNATAGCGCGCAACCAAATTTCAGCAGCNTTTCCTGAGGCCGAAGCAGCAACCCTTTCCTGGGTGATCACTGCNTACAACATCGGTGTGGCTTCNCTGCTGTTGCCTGCCGGGTGGATGGCNGATCGCTACGGCCGAAAGAAAGTGTTCCTATGGGGGCTTGCTGCTTTTATATTCGGATCGTTGTTATCAGGTCTTGCTTCGACACCGAGCCTGCTCATCGGCGCGAGAGTGGTCCAGTCCATAGGCGGNGCCGCGCAATATCCNGCNGGCCTAGCTCTGCTCCTCGCGGCATTCCCGATAGAAAACCGAATGCGAGCCATCGGGGTGTGGGGNGCNGTCAGCGGATTAGCCGCAGCTTTAGCNCCCTCACTTGGNGCATTNCTCATCGAAGGATTCGGNTGGCGNGCTGTNTTTCTCATCAATGTGCCCGTGGCCNTGNTCGCTCTTATCGCAGGACGAAGTTGGTTGGGAGAAAGCACGGGAGACGAAGTAGGCGAAAGAGTGGACCTCGTTAGCGTCCCGATGGCGTCGTTAGGTATTGGAGCCCTGCTGGTCGGGTTAGTGCAGGGNGGGAGTTGGGGATGGACGTCACCCGTTACGTTGGTTGGCTTTGTCGCAGGCATTGTGATGCTCACTGCCTTTTTTGCGCGTTCAGTCACTCATCCAGAACCACTATTTGACCTCGACCTCTTCAGAATTCGTAGCTACGCCATTGCAAATGTTGGATCGGTGTTTTTCCTGGTGGCATTCTTTTCCTGGATTATTGTCCTCCCGGAATTCATCCAGGAAACATGGGGGTGGTCAGTTCTCAAGTCGGGCTTCGCGATTGCACCGGGTCCGGTGGTGTCAACCATCCTTTCTGTGACTAACGGACGCTTAGCTGACCGCATCGGTACGCAACGAATTCTGGTCGTTGGCGGTTGCGCAGGGATANTGGGACTTTTGTTACACNTCGCGTACACAGGAGAAGACCCGAATTTCTTTCTTGGTCTACTCGTTCCCAACTTGACCATGGGCGTCGCAGCTGGATGCAGCTTTGCGATGTTGGTTGGCGCTTCAATGTCAGAAATCGTGCCAGCCCGTTTCGGAATGGCGGGTGCTGGTCGCACCACTGTTTTCCAATTGAGTATCGCTNTAGGAGCNGGGCTAGCTATCACTTTGGTCGGCAACCCNACAGANTCGAGTGCTGCGCTGGAGGCGATGCGCAGAGTTTGGCTCGTCGGAGCCTTCTGTTGCTTGCTGCAAGCGTTGTTGTTTCTATTTGCTTTTCCGAAAGACTCACAAAGAACCGTCCTAACTTCGTAGGATCGGTATAGCTGAAGCAGCCTGAACTTCAAGGTGCTGAATCGAATTAAAAACTATGGTGGCAGTGTGAGCGGGGAAAATCGTTTCCGATTTCGCGAAACTCAGAGAGATATTGGTTTTCAACCATCGACAACCGAAAATCTTGCAGTGTTGTCCCCAGAACAGATTGAGCGGTTCAACGAAACTGGCTACCTCACAACGTTGCCAGGGTTGTCTGCTGCTGATGTTGGAGTCCTCCGTCAGTACCTTGACTGGTTAATAGAAGAAGTGGTGTCAGCTGATGATCGCCGAAACAGTTATTCAATCAACCAATATCACCAGGTAAGTGGCCCTTTGTGGGACCTCATCCACACACCGATATTCGTTGACTACGTGTCAGATATTTTGGGACCCGAATCGGTTTGTTGGAGCACGCACCTATTTTGCAAACTCCCTGGTGACCGCATGGAAGTCCCGTTACATCAAGATGCCAACTATTGGCCTTTCACTCCCACGAAATCAGTGACGATATGGCTAGCCATTGACGACGTCGATGAAAACAACGCTGCTATGCGGTTCGTCCCTCGGAGCCATCTCAAGGGTGACTTAGCTCATGCGGAGTTGCCGTTAGACGGGTCAGTCGTGCTCAATCGGCGTGTGGTTGAACATGAAAAATACGACGATGTTGCTTTGAACCAGCTTCAGGCTGGGGAAGTTTCGCTCCACACGGATCTTTTGTTACACGGATCACCTGCCAACCTGAGTTCGCGTCGCAGATGCGGCATCGCGCTGCGCTACCTAGCTGCCCAGGTCAAGGTGGTGCCGGGCGGAGAAAGTTGGACTCGTAGCGCAGTGCATGTCGGTGCAGGTGACCCATCTGGGTATTGGCCAAATCGATCGCGGCCACTCAAAGATGAACCCCACAAGATGGCAGGCTTTGTTGGTGGCTTCGACGGTAATTCCTGACAACCTCTTTAATTGAAATGCGTTGTCAATCAAGTTGAACTTGGAGTGTCTGCGGTGGTCACGCGTCTGCTGCAGCGATAACCACAAGAAGTTCGCCGTTGTCGACCTGGTCGCCGACAGAAACGCGGACCTCAGTCACCGCTCCATCAAAGGCCGCAACAATCTGGTGCTCCATCTTCATGGCTTCCATAAGCACTAGTAGCTGCCCTGTGCCTACGGAATCTCCTTCATCGACTTCGATAGCTAAAATCTTGCCTGGCATTGGCGCTGTCAATCCGCCCTCAACATCGGTTATGTCGGCTTCGGGAAAGCGACTCTTTTCAATGAATGTGAGGCTGCCTGCNGGAATATCAACGCACCAGCGATTCCCAAACTTGTTGGCGTAACCGCTTGCTCTAATGTCGTCCAACTGAATCTCGAATCGACTCTCGTCGGTTGATAGCAGCGTCGCTACCTTTGTTTCCTCAGTGTCGCCTAAGCGTATTTCGAAGGAACCACCTCGCATAGGCCGATAGTTGACGGTCAGTTCGGTCTCCCCATGGAGGAGCACCATTTGCTGACTGGGCATTGAACTATTGCGAAATCCAGAGGGCATAAACGCAAGGACATCGGCAGCCGCCCGGTTCGCTGCTTGTGATATGAGAGCNACTGCGATNGCGGCATCTTCNAGNTCGCACTGCGTNGGAACTCGTTGTCCGGGAATTTCNACGCGAGAGATGAAATCAGTTGTCGTGTCGCCTGCCAGAAATTCTTCATTCCGCAGCGTCGCCACCAAAAAGTCGCGGTTCGTCACGACACCATGGAGACGGGTTCGCTCAAGAGCCAACGCTAGTTTTAAGGCGGCCTCGGTTCGTGTCGGAGCATGCGAAATCACTTTGGCCAACATTGGATCGAATTCAACTGACACTTCAGAACCTGACTCGATGCCCGAGTCGTAGCGGACCTCGGGGGCTGACGCTGGTTTCCAGATATCTATTCTGCCGGTTGCTGGCAAAAAGTCATTGGCCGGATCCTCTGCGTACAGTCGAACCTCGATCGAATGTCCTGAAATTGAAAGGTCTGTTTGTTCGTAACCCAGTGGTTCTCCGTTAGCTATCCGAATTTGCTCTCGTACCAGATCTAAGCCCGTGACCTCTTCGGTTACCGGGTGTTCAACTTGAAGGCGTGTGTTGACTTCGAGGAAGAAAAATTCTGCTTCGTCATCATCGCCNTCAAGCAGAAACTCGACAGTTCCNGCGGATACGTAGCCGATTGCTTCAACAGCGGCGACGGCCGCTTGACCCATCTGATTTCTCAACGACTCAGATAAGACCGGTGATGGCGCTTCCTCAATGACCTTTTGATGGCGCCGTTGAATTGAACACTCCCGTTCGAAGCAGTGAAGGACTTTCCCATGCTGGTCGCCAAGAACCTGAATTTCGACATGCCGCGGCGTNGCCAAATACCGTTCCAGAAAGACGGTGTCGTTACCAAAGGCATTTAGGGCTTCACGCTTAGCTCCGCTAATGGCAGCTTCCAGNTCTGCTGCATCGTCTACGACACGCATTCCTTTGCCGCCTCCTCCGGCGCTCGCTTTCACCAATAACGGAAAGCCAATTTCTTCGGCGATGCTGCCAACGTCAACAGATTCGGAAACCTCTATCGACGGGAGCGTTGGAACTTCGGCATCAACCATGGTGCGCTTTGCCGCTAATTTGTCGCCCATTGCGGCGATAGCTTGAGGAGGNGGCCCTATCCAAGTGATACCGGCATCTGTCACTGCCTTCGCGAAGTCAGCGTTTTCAGACAAAAATCCATAGCCCGGGTGAATAGCGTCAGCTCCAACTGAAATTGCNGCNGCAAGAATTTTCTCGCCATCTAGGTANGANTCAGNNGCGGTTGTGCCGCCAAGCGCTACGCCGAGGTCAGCGTCACTGACGAACGGAGCGTCTCTATCTCCGTCGGAGTGCACGGCAACTGTAAAGATGCCCATTTCTTTAGCAGTGCGAAATACTCTCCGAGCAATTTCGCCTCTATTGGCTACGAGGAGTCGTCTTATTGTCATAGCGCTCTCCTTACATCCGGAAGACGCCGAAGCCTTCGGCGCCTTCAATTTTGTTGTTGCTGCAGGCAGAGAGAGATAACGCAATCACGTCGCGCGTATCACGAGGGTCAATGATCCCGTCGTCTGTCACCCGTCCAGATGAATACAAGGCAAGGGACTTGAGTTCGTGATAGTGCTCAACCGATTCAGTAATTTGCCGGTCTGCTTCCTCATCGAATTCGATGCCCTTTCGGGCTGCTTGGCCTCGCCGTACGAGAGACATCACTCCAGCTATTTGTTTGGGACCCATGATTGCGATTTTTGCAGTTGGCCATAGGTAGGTGAATCTCGTATTAAACGCTCTTCCCGACATTCCNTAGTTACCCGCCCCGTAGCTNTTTCCNAGGATCACGGTGATGTGGGGGACCATNGAATTTGATACAGCATTGATCATTTTTGATCCGTTTTTGACGATCCCTGAATGNTCAAAATCTTTGCCGACCATGTATCCGGTGATGTTTTGCAAGAAGACGATGGGGATGTCTTGCTGGTTGCATAATTGAATGAACTGAGCTGCTTTTTCGCTGCTCTCGCTAAAGAGCGGCCCGTTGTTGCCGATGAGGCCGACTGGGTATCCGTGAATTGANGCCCAACCGCAAATCAGNGTTGTTCCATACCGGGCTTTAAATTCTTCGAAGCGTGAACCGTCAACTATGCGGGCTATGACTTCTCTGCAGTCAATTAATGCTTGAAGATCACGCGGCATCAACCCCAATAATTCTTCAGGGTCGTGCACGGGTGGTTCGTTTGTCATTGACGGGGCGGGCCCCAATTTTCTCCAATTCAAATGGCTAACCACTTCACGGCACATTCGCAGAGCTTCAGCTTCGTCTTCCGCGAGGTAATCAGCGAGACCCGAAATTTCTGCGTGCATTTGTGCGCCGCCGAGGGTTTCATCGTCACTGTCTTCCCCAGTGGCCATCTTTACTAAGGGTGGTCCGCCAAGAAA
>PAVP01000047.1 GCA_002713975.1 Acidimicrobiaceae bacterium
CAAACGCTGATGAACATTTACCTCGAGGGATCCCCGAAGATCTTCCCAGTGACGGTCAACCCGATGGTCCTGTCAGCTTCTATATAGACCAACTCCGCCCTTGGGGGGTCGCTGCCTACTCAGCAGCAGGGATGTCGCCCGACGATGCAAGCACGGTCGTTGATAATCAGCTTTGGTCAGATTTGCGGGGCGTCGATACCCATGGTTTCCAGCGGGTGAGTTGGTACGTCAACTGGTTTCGGGACGGATCAACAGACCCCAAAGCGCAACTCCAAATCGTTAATGAGACTCCCGCGGTCGTAGTGGCGGACGGGAGTCACGGGTTAGGACAGCTGGTCATTACGCGATTCATGGAACGCCTGATTGAGGTGGCTTCGAGCAGTGGAATGGTCGCTGGTGTCATCCGTAATTCTAACGACTGGGGTTGCGGGGCTAATTATCCGTACAAGGCTGCTGAAGCCGGTTTTGTCTGCTTTGGCACCACAACCAGCGTTCCGAACCTCGCTCCTTTTGGGAGCCCNANGGAAATTGTTCGGAAANAATCCGATTGTGTGGACATTTCCCCGGAGAGATAACCCACCAATTGTTCTGGACATGGCAATGACTCCTGTTGCTCTAGGGAAAGTGCTTCGGGCTCGATCAGAAGGCACAGACATTCCNGAGGCATGGGGTTTNCTTGATCGNGATGGNAACCCAACAGTTGACCCAGACGTCGCTATGANAGGGATAGTTCCCGCAATCGGNGGGTACAAGGGCATTGGCATGATCACTGCGTCCAATGTGTTGGCAGGTATTCTTTCCGGCTCCGCTCACACAGGGGATGTCGCTGTTGGCCGGCGAGGGCAGTTCTTCTTACTTATGGACCCAAATATTTTCCGGGACCGCGACGACTACTACGACGACATCGAAAACATGGTTGATCAAATCCGTTCAGCGGGTGAAGAGGATGTACTCCCCGGCCAACAGGTATACCTACCAGGCGAAATAGAGCAACAAACGATGGACCGTCGAGCTNAGGAGGGCGTTGTCGCCTATCCGGGTTCTGTGGTGAGAGCACTTCGTCAAGTCGGAGAAGACGTAGGAGTGCCATTCGATTGTGAAGCAATCCTCTGACTTCGGGACAGAGATCTCAATCGTCTTTGCCTCGTTGATGGGCTGGAAGAGGAAGCTGGATCGGGGCAAGAAATTCCATATCGATNTCGAGAACTGTTGGTCCCTGGCGATCCANAGCCCTNGCTAAGGCAGGTTCAAANTGGTCAACGCCTTCAACTCGTTCGGCCTCNACTCCCATACCTTTTGCTACCGCAACAAAATCTACTTTCGGCAACTCTGTTCCGTGTTTGTGTCCCAGGACATTGTCTTGGATAATCCTCAAAACGTTGTATCCCGAGTCGTTGAACACCAGGACGATCACCGGAATTTGATGTTCAGCNCANGCCGACAATTCTCCTATGGAAAGTTGTAGGCCTCCATCGCCTTGCACCACGAGGGCATGGCANCCACTCCCGAGTGCCGCACCCATCGCAAGTGGCAACCCCGGACCTATCGCAACAGCTGCGGGTCGTACCGAAGTTCTGGTGCGCACAATTTGAAGCAACCGATTTCCCCACGTGTAGTTGGGGACGGTTGAATCACGCACTATTGGACATTCATCGGGCAATAAACGCCGAATGATCGACACAATTTGGCTGTGGTCCGCGCCGATTTCTTCATTCACCGCTTGTTCGTCTGCGGCTCGGATCTTTCGACAGCGGTCCACGAACTGCGCGTCGACGTTTCCGCGTTCTATTCGGTCAAGCGTGCCCTCTAAGGCAAGCTTTGCGTCACCGACGACAGCTACCGCCGCGGGGTAATTACGACCGATCACCCCGGGGTCGATGTCGATATGAATCAGGTTTTTCGGTATAGGTAACGTCCAGACCCTTGTTGCGTAATTCTGAAAGCGCGTGCCAACTGCAAACACAAGATCTGCCTCTTCAAAAATTTCCATTCCGAGAACTCTGTCAGTTCGAAAACCAAGACTTAGCTCATGCATCTCGGAGATCGAACCGCGTCCTTCAATGGTGGTGACGACCGGAGCGCCCAATCGCTCAGCAAGCATCGTGAGCTGTTCAGATGCCCCGGAAATGTTCACGCCCCCGCCAGCCCAGATGATTGGTCGCTCAGCTTTTTGAAGGAGTTCTGCGGCCTGGTCTAACAACGTGGCGTCTGGGGGTAAGCGATCTGTCTCGGGTGAACCACAGATTTCCACTTCAGCTGTTCGATATTGAAGGTCAATGGGGATTTCTATAGCTCCCGGCTGAGGTCGACCTCGTCTTATGTCGTCAACAACGCCTACTAGATCTTTACTGATGTCTTCCGTGTATCGAACTGAAGCAACGGCCCTGCAGACGCTTCGAAGCATGTCGGGCTGTTTTTCGTATTCATGCAAGAAGCCCTTACCTTTGCCGCGAAATCTGGACTCGATCTGGCCAGTAATCATCAGAAGTTGAGACGAGACAAAAGCTGCTTCGTATATTCCGGCTACCGCATTTACAGCACCCGGACCAGTCGATGTGAGGATCACACCGAGATGTCCCGTCACCCGTGAATAGGCATCTGCTGCATGTGCGGCGGCTTGTTCATGGCGGACGTTCGTTACTTCGATATCTGGGTGAAGTGACAAAGCGTCGTAAATCGGCAGGTTATGCACGCTTACGATTCCAAAAACTCTAGTGACACCTAAAGAAACGAGTGTCTCAGCGACTGCCTGGCCACCTGTGATCATCGACATAAGGGCACCGTAGCTTCCGGGAGTCGCTTTTTACAGCAAACGATCTCNATCGGTTCTTATATCTCTTCCAGTTTTCCGGCGTTTAGATCACCTTCTGTTCGCAGGGATAGCCATGACCACGAGATTTAGGGGCAGGTCGACAAGTCCGGCATAGGATTAACTTCGATATGTCGACAGAGCTTTCAGTAATTGAATCCCGAATTCGCAATGCAGGCGAGCTCGCGAATGTGGATGAAGAGTTAGTCGAGCTGATAGCCAAACCAATCCGAGTGCTCGAAATGAGCTTGATTCTGCGACACGACGACGGCAGACATTCATTATTTTCGGCGTGGCGAGCCCACCATTCTGATGTCCTTGCTGTTGACGGCATGAAGGGTGGATTNCGCATTTCTCCCGACGTNAATCGTGANGAGACNGTTGCTTTATCTGCCGGCATGACTCTGAAAACTGCTCTTGTCGGGCTTCCTCTCGGTGGCGCAAAAGGAGGNATTTGCGCAGATCCNAAGACCCTTACTTCAAGGGAGNTAGACCGCTTAGTCCGACTNTATGCGCGAGAACTCAACCCNCATCTAGGAGAGACAGGAAACCTNACCGACATTCCTGCACCTGACCTCAATACAAATCCACACCACATGGCTATTTTTGCCGACGAGATCTCCCGCATTCGCGGTGGTCTGGTTGCTGGATGCGTAACCGGTAAACCCGTGGAACTCGGGGGTATTCCCGGTCGCCTGTCCTCTACCGGCTTCGGCGTAGCTGCAGTGGCCGAGTTAGCAGCAGGTAGTTTGGATGGCCTTTTTGTAGCTCAAGAAGGATTCGGAAATGTTGGTCGTTATGCCGCTCGAACAGCACACCAACGAGGAGCTATCTATATCGCTATCTATGACATAGGTCTAGGTGGATGTTTGTATTCGCCGTCGGGCATAAACATTCCGGAGCTTACGGAAATAATTGATGCACACGGCCCAAAGGCCTTTGAGGTTTACGCCACTGAGCACGGTGCGAAGTTCGGCGATTTTTCTTGGAGAGACGAACACTTATCTGCGAACGGAAAAATCGATTTGTTTCTGCCCTGCGCTGCTTCACAAACCGTTACTGCACAGGCCGCCAAGAAGATGGTGGACATGGGACTCAAGTATGTCTCTGAAGGCGCCAACAATCCGACCAGTCCCGAGGCTGACCAGCAGTTCCTGGCGGGCGGTGTGACTGTTATTCCAGATGTTCTAGCTAACGCCGGTGGCGTCGCTGGCTCCTATATGGAGATGAGCAAAGCGGCTTCTATGTCGATTCCAACCGAGGACGAGACCCTAGAAGCCGTGCGCGGCATCCTCACTAAGGCCTGGGAGCAAGTAAATGCAGCTTGTGAAAGCTACGGCGTAGATAGCCTCCGACTTGCCGGTGACGCCCTAGCTGTCTCCAAGATCGCTGCTGCTCATCAGGTGCGCGGCTGGTAGCCGCAAAAATTCTGATTTGTGTGAGAGCTGGAAGTCCACCAATTCAATAGTTCATTCCCACGGCTTTTTATTTTGCATTGGCTCCGCAGATAATCAGGACACAATTTTCGCTGTCAGAAACTTGTGCTCGACCAGTGCTCAAAGCCGCGTAACCTGCTGCCGCTGCTGGTTCAGATAGAACATCGAATTGGTCGAGCAAAGAGATTTGAGCCGATTCCACTTCTTCGTCACTCACGATGCAACTCTCCGCCTTGGAGGCACCAAGTGCTCGCCACCCTATGTTTCCCAAACGGCGTGCACCCAACGAGTCAGCAGCGAGGCCCGAAACATTGACATCAACAAGTTCACCAGCGGCTAGGGACTGGGCGTACGTCTGTGTTCCCTCGGTTTCCACCACGATTAGACGCTTCGAATTGTTCCACCAAGTCGCTAGTCCGCCTGCAAGTCCTCCCCCACCGCAAGCAACAACAACTGTTGTGGCCTGGGGGACTTGAGCATCTATTTCCATCGCTACAGTGCCGGCGCCCAACACAATTTCTGGTTGATCGTATGCATGCAACTCAACACATTGACGTCCTGTTTGGAAGANCCGTTGCGCTTCCAGAGTCTCTTGATACTCACTTCCCACCACATGAATTACGGCTCCATATGTTTTAAGCCTCTCGAGCTTTGACGGCGAGATGATTGAAGGAACAAAAATATTTGCCTGGTGACCCAGTGCTTGGGCGGCCCACGCCACCGCTGCTCCATGGTTCCCTCCAGATGCAGCAACTACACCGTCAGCGCCAACGTCTGAGCACAACATCGCATTCATCGCACCACGCGCTTTAAACGATCCGCTGTGTTGCTCGCTTTCAAGCTTGAGGGTCAAGCGAGACGCTATTGAGACAACGTCGGTATGGACAACTTTCCCTTGTAAGCGCCTTGCAGCTGCTCTTATTTCATTCCTATTGAGTTTCACACCTCAGGCCAGTTGTCATCAGCAATGAATTTCTGGACACGCTCGACGTATTCGCTTCTGTCATATATTCCGTATAGCGCGTGTTTCATTCGAACCGGGTCTCCAAAGAAGAACTGTTCGTAGAGGGCTTGCCGACCTCCAAAGCCCGAAATGGTCATATCCCAAGCAAGACGAAATAGGCGAAGGCGTTCTTCAGCTGAACCGTTCTTTCCTTGGAGGAACTTGCTGATATCGGCTCCGCGTTCACCTTTTCGGTCGGCTTCACTCGGCACCAGGATTAAGCCACTTGAAGAACATAATTGGAGTATCTCTATTAGACGCTTGTGCACCGCGGGGTAATGGTTACGAGCAGCGTCCAGGGGTCCGCGGGCCGGTGTCATTACGCCGTATTTGTTGATGCTCGCTTCTTCTTCTGAAGCAAGCTTCAGAGCTTTCATTATTTCTAATGTGATTATTACTTCAGCAACCATCTCTTGTACATGCGGATAATGCCCGGTGCCAATCATGTCGATGACTGATTGGAGGGTTCCCAAAATGGCTTCGGTTTTAGCAATTTTTAGATTCACTACTTGGTGGGCCATATGTAGCACCGCACCTGTNTGGGCATAGGCCTGGTTTGCTCTGTCGATATCCCGAATTAGGAAAACTCGATCCCANGGAACTATCACGTCGTCGAATATGACCATGGCGTCTANTTCGTCGAAACGCGAACCAAGTGGATGGTCTGCATGGCTACGTCCTTGGTCCAATGGCTCTCTGCATTGGAAAGACAAGCCAGGCGTGTCATTGGGCAACGAAAAACCGAGTGCGTATGGTCGCATCTCATCGCCACCCTGTATGACTGTTGAAGGGAATATTAAAATCTCATCNGATATTGGCAACGTGGCCAGCATTCGCGCACCGCGCACCAAGATTCCCTCAGCAGTCTCTTCCACCAAACCCAATGCGATATAGGGGTCATCAAGTTCATTTGCCTGTTTAGATTTATCTATCTGCGGATTTGTAAGCGCGTGGGTCAGAGCCAGGTCATTTTCTCGCACGTATTCGAAGTAGTTCTTTATATTTTCACCGAAGCGTTCATCAACTTCAGCGAAATAACTCGATGCCATCCCAGCCGCCATGACATTNACATTCATGTAGTCGGGCGATCGNCCCATATGACCCAAGCTGGCGTCTGCCCAGACTTTGTGCATTTCGGATCGCTGACGTAGATCGTCTTTGCTTTCCGGGACGATGAAGCTTCGACCCACTAGGTCACCCGAAGATGGTGACTTTACGGTCATGATGTCNACAAGATCGTCTCGGTACTGAAGGTCATACAGCGCTGCCAANGAACGCACTGCGTTGTGTGTGCGGGGATGACTGGTCGGGTCTTCAACAAGTTGGCCTTCGAGCCAAAGGTTTGGAGGACGATTCTTCAGGCGGTCGATCACTTCTTTGCCAGTGCGTGCGGGCATCCCTTATTCCTAGCTGTCACTTCCAGCGATTTAGCCGAATATCGAATACACTAACCGATTATCGGTTAACCTGTCACCGAATATGGCGTCGAAGCCCTCCCCCAATTCAAGTCGTTCTCAGACACTTGACCGCGGTCTCAAGGCCTTGCGTCTCATCGCAACTTCCAACAAACCCATGACAATCGACGAAGTCGCAATGCAACTCAAATTGGGACGTTCAGTCACCTACCGAATGATCCGCACACTTGAAGACCATCATCTGGTCCATCGCGATCCTTCGGGTCGACTAAGCGGCGGAACTCAGCTGGTCGCACTGGCTGGAAGTGTCGAAAATGACATACAAACAGTCGCAGCCCCAATCTTGACNGAACTNNCAAACAGCCTNGCCATGACCTCCTTNCTCGTCGTCTCNGACGGTCAAGAAGCCGTCACCGTTCAAGTAGTGGAGCCGACAGCCACAGCAGCTCATGTTGCCTACCGGCCTGGAACTCGCCACCCACTTGACCGCGGAGCGCCGGGTATCGCTTTACTCGCAGGACTTGAGCCGCAACCCGGCGAACGCGCAGAGGTTGCAAGGGCTCGCAACTCCGGCTGGGCCTATTCAGAGGGAGAAGTGATCAAAGGCATGGCCTCTATTGCGGCCCCAGTATCAACAAATGCTGAGGTGACCAAAGCAGCAGTCGCAGTCGTACACCTAGCACTCAGCCTCGATTCCGATGACGTAGCGCCACTAGTGATGAAAGCCGCTAATACCCTGAGCTCAAAACTCCGTTAACTCGTCACCGAATCCGCGTACACGAGAGGGAAGAGATTGTCATCGTCGGGATATTCCCCACTTTGAACTTCAGTATCTTGATCTGTCACGGTGGGATCGCTACCAGGGTGCGGATACCAAGTCACGTCATCTCCAAGCCACCTAGTGGAGAGCGCCGTGCGACGATTGTTTCCAGCATTGCCTGGAGCTCCGTGCAAAATCCATGCTGAAAAGAAAATGGCGTCGCCCGGTTCGACATCAAAGCCAACGATGTCATAGCTATCTCGATCGGCAGCCACATCAGGCGCTGGCTCGCCGTCGAAATCAGTAGTCCAATTCTTCGCACCATCGAACGCTTCGGGAGCGAAATAGGAACCCCAAGCATGGGAACCACGAACAAACTCCAACGAACTTTCCGCCACCGTCACTTCACTCACCGAAACCCAAGCTGAGCAGATCTGTTTACCCCAAAAGGGCCAGTACGGAATATCTTGATGCCACGGAGTCGGCGCTTCCGTCTTAGGTTCTTTGACCAACAGGTGATCAAAATACAGTCGAGCAGTTGATGACCCCATCAACGCTGCTGCCATAGGGGCTACACCTGATTCGTGGACATAACGATTGACGACCGAGTCGGTCTTCCAGCGATATCGGCTCGTAAATAAACGGTTTGTTTTCGCTCCAGGGTTGGTATCGGTTACCCATTGACCAGGAGCCGCAAGTTCTTCGTCCGCCATGACCGCTATCTCAGACAACCACTCGCCTGAAACCGCCCCTGGGATCTTCACAACGCCGTCAGATCGATAGGCCGCTCGGATCTCTTCGGTCACCTTCGGATGAGATGGCATCATAAGNAAGGTCCTCGTTCTACAAGAGGCTTACCACGTTAACTTTCGACTTCAGGCCGGTAAAGGCGAATCTGCATACTTAAGAGGGTTACATTAAGCCAATTGCAGCCATAGAAGATCGGAATGGAAGCATGAAAGTAGGCTTTATNGGACTCGGCAACGTTGGTGCCAAACTTGCCGGAAGCATTCTGCGCAACGGGTTCGACCTAACGGTACGGGACTTGGATTCGTCTGCGACGGAAGAGTTTTCTCGGTTGGGCGCCCAGGTCGCTCCCTCACCAAAAGCATTGGCTGAACACTGTGACGTAATCATCACATGCCTCCCCAGTCCGGCAGTCAGCGCCTCAGTGATGGAAGAGGAAAACGGGGTGCTTGCCGGGTTATCCGAAGGAAAGATCTGGATCGAGATGAGCACCACCGATGAGCAAGAGGTGATCCGGATCGCAGAAAACGTTCATCAAAAGGGTGCTTTCACTGCTGATTGTCCAGTCTCAGGTGGCTGCCATAGGGCTGCGACAGGGAATATCGCGATCTTTGCCGGCTGCGACCGAACAGTTTTCGACAATATTTTTCCTTTGCTCTCAGCTATGGGTCGACAAGTCCTGCACACCGGCCCGCTCGGGACAGCTTCGGTTCTCAAAGTCGTAACGAACTACTTGGCGACCGCGAATCTGGTTTCAATTTGTGAAGCGCTGGTCACCACAAAGGCAACGGGGCTCGATCTCGCAACAGCGTACGAAGCTATAAGAATCAGCTCGGGCAATTCTTTTGTCCATGAAACAGAGAGCCAGGTGATACTGAATGGCAGCCGCGACATTAACTTCACCATGGATCTCGTACTGAAGGACATTTCGCTGTTCCAAGAAATCGCCGAACGTGTCCAAGTCCCACTTGANATTTCCCCTCTCTTGATCAGCATTTTCCAAGATGCTCAAGACCGCTACGGATCNCGAGAATGGTCNCCGAACGTNATTAAACGTCTTGAGGANGCNACAGGCCTTGTTGTCCAAGCAGCAGGCTTCCCACCAGAAATACTCGACGACGAACCCGAAGCTCCTGGCNAAGAAGTTGTAGTCGCAAAAAATTAGACACCTCATCCCCTCAGCAAGGCGATCTAATCTGGGTTAATGCCAACCGAATTGTCAGAAGAGGCTTTACGACTCTTACCGTCGAAAGAAGAGGCACCCAAGTGCTCCTCCCATTCGCGACTGATCAGCGCTGATCCATGTGGAACTGCGTTGTCAGTTGAGGCTNTCATTCTTGTTGAAACTCCTCTCCCCTGGCCCAAGCCGGCTCTTGATCACCCATTACTCGNAGGCTTGAGTTCAACTATGGAAACCTCACTTGGGTTGACCCGAGTCTTGGCAGTGGTTCCCAACAACGACGAGCCGGGCATCGGTGTACTCATATACCAACGTGACGAAATCGGAGCGAAGAGTTGGGCTTTTAGACCTCAAAACCCTTCCGACCTTGCCCAATTTGCGTCCGATATCGTCACTATGACNCCAGATCAACTAGCGACAACNCCGGGATCTCTAGATCCCCCCGACTTGGCAGTATTGATTTGCACACAGGGCAGCCATGACATTTGCTGCGGGAGTGAAGGAACGAAACTGGCAGACGAACTACAACAACGCGCTCCCGGTCTCAACGTTTTTCGCGTCAGTCATACAGGTGGCCACCGGTTCGCTCCTACAGCTATGACGCTCCCTGATGGGCGGATGTGGGCCTATTTGGACGCGGATACGACTCTNTCAATTCTTGAACTTACGGGGNAGCCTTCAACATTAAGTGCTCAATGTCGCGGGTGGTGGGGTGCTCCTTCAGGGCCCGGTCAAGTGGCCGAGCGCGCTGTATTCCAACAAATGGGTTGGGATCTGGACAACCTGCCTCGAGAAGTAACAGTTACTCCCTCAAAAGCCGGCTGGACGGTCAACCTCGTGGTAGCGCTCGAAGAGTGGTCCGTGGAGGTGCTCCGCGGACGGGAAATACCAACAATTGCGTGCCGGTCCGACGGTGGACTCCCCGCCAAACCGAACTACGAATACACGGTGAGTAAAATCAGCTCACCCCGAGAATTCATTTCCTAAGTTCAGCGAAACGAAAATTCGATGGTGCCCAGGTCTCGATAATCAACTTTGAAATCATCACCCACTCGACAATCGACAGGCCGCGTGAACGACCCACTCAAGACGATCTGGCCCGGCTCCAAGGCAACACCTCGGTCGAAGTAGCGTTTGGCTAGCCACGAAATTCCCAAAGCCGGATGTCCCAATACCGCTGACGCAACACCTGACTCCTCGATATCGCCGTTGCGATGACATACCGCAGCCACCCAAGGCAGATCAATATCGTTCGGGTCTACTCGCGAGTCACCCAAGATGATCCCGGCGTCGGCTGCATTGTCAGAAATAGTGTCGGTAACCGATCGGGTAACTCCGGTTCGTGGATGTTTTCGGTACGAGCGAGCATCAATCAATTCGACGGCTGGAACTACAGCTTCAGTTGAACCGAGTACTTCGTCGACGGTCACGTCAGGCCCTTCGATTGGGCTGCCGATGACGAATGCGAGTTCTACTTCGATCTTAGGGTCGCAGAAATTGGCGACTTCCAATCGGCAACCATTTTCGAACACCATGTCGTCTAGCAAATAGCCCGAGTCAGGCTCATCGATGTTCATTGCAAGCTGCATAGCNCGAGANGTGAGNCCAATCTTGTGGCCTACCAGTTCGCGGCCACGCTCCAATTCGATCTCTAACCAACGGTTTTGAATAGCGTAGGCATCNTCGATCGTCATTTGAGGATGTTCAACAGTCACAGGTTCAATTTGGNTCGCTGTCCGGCGAGCCTCATCGTGACGATNAGCCTGGTCGTCAATTTCACTGTCATCCATGCTTCTCAAGTGTTNCCCACTCCCAATTTTCCTATGCCGTGCGCGTCGTAGGCCACCGCAACATTCTTAGTTTCCATATAGAAATCAAAGCTGTAGTCACCTCCGTCTCGGCCAATACCGCTTCGTTTCGTGCCTCCAAATGGTGTCGGTAGATGCCTGACATTCTGGGAGTTAACCCANATCATGCCCGCGTCAAGCGCTTCAGCGACGCGGTGTGCTCTTCCGACATCTTGAGTCCACAGATACCCGGCAAGCCCGTAGTCAACATCGTTTGCTATCTCAACTGCTTCAGTTTCAGTCGAAAACGGGATAACTGTGAGGGCCGGTCCAAAGATTTCTTCCTGGCTAACCCTCATAGAGTTGTCAGCCTCCACAAACAACATCGGATTGACAAAATTGGAGTTCTCGTCGAATTCGTAATCGCCCGTGACGACCGTGGCACCGTCTTCGATCGCTGCATCTACATATGAGCGCACTTTGTCGCAATGAACGGGATGAATTAAAGGCCCAATCTCGGTATTTGGATCAAGTGGATCTCCAACCACAAGCCCCTTCACCCGTTGAGTCAATTTCTCAACGAACCAGTCATGAATCGTGTCGTGGACCAACAGACGGCTACTTGAGGTGCACCGTTCACCATTGAGGCTGTAAATCATAAAAACAACCGCATCTAGCGAACGTTCCAAATCAGCGTCATCGAAAACGATCACCGGGTTCTTGCCACCTAACTCAAAATGGACACGCTTTAAGGTAGGCGCCCCTTGAGCTTGAATCAGTGAGCCAGTCGAAGATTCGCCCACAAAAGCAATGGCGCGAACGGCTGGGTGCTCGGTCAATGCCTTGCCGGCTATTTCACCTATTCCGTGGACGACGTTCAAGACTCCTTCTGGGACTCCTGCCTCATGCACGATTTCGCCCAGGATCGCAGCTGTCAGAGGGCTCCATTCGGCAGGTTTGTGAACGACCGTGCAACCTGACGCGAGGGCAGGCGCGATTTTCCAAGTTGACAACATGAACGGCGTGTTCCATGGAGTAATCACTCCTACAGGGCCAATCGCGCGTCGCGACGAATAATTCAAATGAGTCGCAGTGGGCATTGACTTGCCATCAAGTGCCCCTGGTGCCGCGTCAGCAAAGTACCGGAAATTTTCGGCGCCGCGGATCGCTGCTGAGCTCATAAAACGGATTGGCTGACCAGTGTCAACTGACTCGACAGCAGCGATCTCATCAGCTCGTTCCACTATGAGGTCAGCGACTCGATGCAGGATTTGTTTTCGTTCGCCGGCAGGCAGCGAAACCCACCCATCAAACGCTCCGGCTGCAGCTTCAGCCGCTAGCCCAATTTCGTCAGGACCAGCGGCGGCAACTCGTCCCAGGAATCTGCCATCGGTCGGTGAAAAATTGTCAAAAGTGGCCTGAGAAGCACTACCGACGTGCTGCCCGTTAATTATGTGCAACAGGGGGCTCGAGGAATACCTCGCCAGCGCTTCTTCAGATGTAGACCGGTTCTCATCAAAGGTTCGAGCCGAACTCACTGCAACTCCTCGTAATGGTCTCTAATAGAATTTTCGTTGACTCGCATAGCTGCGTCTATCGGTTGAACCTCAACCGATATTGCTATTGGTTGCTCTCGGGTCACCTTGTCAAGTGAGCCGCGGACTGCTTCAGCCAAGAGATCACGCACTTCGATGAGCGGTGTCTGCCCGCGGTCTCCATTCAAACGAGCAATCACTGCCACGAACATGTTTGCGCTATCGCCGTTAGCAATCAGGTAGTCCTCGCGTTTTATCGCCCGAGTTCTCAAACCAGCTAACGGGACTGAAGGATGTGATGCGGCTGCACCATGAACACTCTGAAGCACCTCTCCCACATCGAGGTGTTCTTCAAGGTTCGCCGAATATTCAACGAAGATGTGAGGCATGTAATCGCTTCCCCTCAAGGGCACAAGACTGATCAACTTATATGCGTAACATGTTACCAACTGTCGATAGAGGGCTTTCTAATGAGATTCGTGACCTGTCGTTTTGAAGGAAGAACTACTTGGGGCGCCGTGACCGAAGATCAAAGTGGAGTCATCGATCTCGGCAGACGGTTCCCGGATCTTCCCGACCTGAGCACTGCACTCGAGACTGGCAGACTAACCGAAGCTCAAGAGGCCGCTGGTTGGTCTGATGCCGACTTCGGTTTGGCAGACGTAGATTTTGAGCGGACGATTCCCCGGCCTGGGAAAATTTTCTGTATCGGTGTCAATTACGGCGGACGAAACGCTGAGTACACAGATTCAACTTCAAGTAATAAACCAAGTGTCTTTGTGCGATTTCCTGAATCCTTAACCGGACATCAACAGCCACTTATTCGACCACCTGAAAGCATGCAACTTGACTACGAAGGCGAAATCGTTGCCGTCATCGGACGGCAAGGTCGTCGAATCCCTCAGGGCCAGGCACGTCAATACATTGCGGGACTAACACTGGGCAACGAAGGAACTATCCGCGACTGGCTACGTCACGCGAAGTTCAATGTGACTCAAGGGAAGAACTGGCAAAGTTCAGGATCAATGGGACCATGGCTGGTCACCCTCGACGAAATCGGAGACTTCGAAGACCTTCGTCTCCAAACGCACGTGAACGGACAACTACGCCAAGATGACACTGTCGCATCAATGGCTTTCCCCATCGAGTTCCAAATCGAATACCTGTCAACATTCATAACTCTGGAACCCGGCGACGTGATCTACACCGGAACCCCAACCGGGGCAGGCGCTCGCCTTGATCCACCNCANTGGCTAGANCCCGGAGACGTGATTCGAGTCTCAGTCGAGGAGATAGGNACNCTAGANAACACCGTNGAAGACGAGGGACCCTCTTGAGTCGTTCACTTCGACCATTTGAGCAATCGTTGCCCATGGCNCTGATGCGTGCACGTGAAACCGTGATGCGNGAATTTCGGCCNCGTCTCGCGCTACACGANCTGACCGAACAACAGTGGCGGGTAATGCGAGCATTNAACGGACAAGAAACACCTCTTACTACGCGCGAACTCAGNGAGATGACATTCCTATTAAGTCCGTCACTTTCGCGAATTACGGCAAATCTGGCTACCCGTGGTCTCCTGAATCGCGAAGCAAATCCATCNGATCAGCGAAGCAGTCTTCTCAGCCTCTCCCGAGATGGAGAGGAGCTGCTCGCGGTCATGGCCGCCGACAGCGAAGCCGGCTACCACGCTATTGAGCAAGGTTTCGGATCGGACCGTTTAAAGCTCCTCTATAACCTCCTTGATGACTTAGCTGCGACGCGAATAGCGAAAGACACCTAANGTTGCCAACGTTCGACTGACCCTGGGGGAATGGCNGTGACCGCACCATTGGATGGCATACGCGTAATCGAATTCGCGAATTTCGCGGCGGCTCCCTCTGCCACCGCGATCATGGCTGACCTAGGAGCAGAGGTGATAAAGGTCGAGGCCATTGGGGGTGACCCAATCAGAGGCCTCATGAAGCAGGCGACGGTTGCCGAGGGGGACCACAATCCAGATCACCCGTTCCAATTCATTAACAGAGGCAAGAAAGGAATAGAACTGAACCTGGATAGTCAATCCGGCACCGATATTGCTCGCCGGCTAGTGGCCGAATGCGACGTAGTGGTTATGAATTTGTTGAAAGAGCGAAGACAAAGATTCGGCCTTGACACTGATGACCTCTTCTCAATCAAACCGGATCTAGTGATCGGCTTGCTATCTGGGTACGGCGAGGTAGGCGATGAGACAAACCGTCCCGGNTACGACGTCACCGCTTTCTTTTCGCGTTCAGGTGTTTTCGGCGGTGGTACTGCGCCAGGNGGCTCTCCCCCACACGCACGGCCCGGGTCCGGGGACCACACAACGTCTCTCGCATTATTTGGAGCGGTAATGGCTGGCTTACGCTCTCGTGACGTAACCGGGGAAGGTCAAGTAGTTGAAGCTTCATTGTTACGAACTGCGACCTGGACCATCAGCCTTGATTTGGTTACGTCCTTGGTCGACGGTAAACCCGCATACGACCGACCTAGAGAAAAAGGTTTGTCGGCGATGTTGGAAGCTTTCCAAGCGTCTGACGGTAGATGGCTGCAATTCGCTATGCCTGATATCGGAGATGCTTGGCAACGTTTCTGCATCGCCTTAGATAGGGAGGACCTTCTAAATCGAGACGAGTTTTCTACCGGTCGACTTCGCTATCAAAACATGAACGAACTCCTCTCGACTTTGGATGAAAGCATCGGTTCCAAACCAGCCGATCATTGGATCCCCCGACTCGACGAACACAAATGCATCTGGGCACCGATCAATGACTCCGCCTCGGCGGTCCAAGATCCCCAGGTCCGGGCAACCGGCGCGTTTGAAACTATTGCTCATCCCGAGGCCGGTGATTTTGAGACTGTAGCGGCACCGTTTCGAATGCATGACTCGCCGGAAGTGCGAGTGAAGGGCCCCGCTCCAGAAAAAGGGCAACACACGACTGAGGTCCTGCAGGACTTACTCAAGCTCAGTGACGAAGAAATCGCAGAATTGGAATCAGATGGTGTCGTTCGCCGCGGTTAAATCAGACGCCTAGCATCGTTGTGATGGCTGAACTCAACTACCAATCCGGATTCGGAAATCAGTTCGAGACTGAGGCCGAGTCCGGCGTTTTGCCCCTTGGTCAAAACTCGCCCCAAAAAGTTAAAGGCGACCTGTACACCGAGCAGATCACTGGAACTGCCTTTACGGCCCCGCGTAGCTCAATGCGAAGAAGTTGGGTCTACCGAATCCGACCTTCGGTTCAACACCTGACTAACTTGCAACCAATCGATCCCGGGCTAATTCGCACCGGTGCAGATCGAGAAGGGTCACCCACTGCGACTCAACTTCGTTGGGATCCGTTTCCTTCAATTTCNTCCGACTCAAATTGGCTNACNGGCCTCACAACGGTCGCTACGAACGGAAACAGCGAACTTCAAACCGGCGGAGCTGTGCATCATTTCGCGGCTACCCAATCCATGGGCGATACCGCCTTCGTCAATACTGACGGTGAGCTGATGCTCGTTCCGTACATGGGACGCCTATTGCTACAGACCGAAATGGGACACCTTGAGATCAGTCCAGGCCACATCGCAGTAATTCCTCGCGGAATAAAATTTTCTGTCGACTTACTGGANGAAATGGCACGNGGCTACGTCTGTGAAAACTANGGNGCCGCCTTCAGCCTTCCAGAACACGGACTGGTCGGTGTNGATGCAAATGCCCTGCCCCGAGATTTCGAGTATCCAGTAGCCAGATATGACGACGATGATCAGCCAACAAAGCTTGTTGCCAAAATCAGTGGCGCTTTATTTGCCAACGACTTACAACACTCGCCATTCGATGTTGTTGCGTGGCACGGAAATTTGGCCCCCTACCGCTATGAACTGCGACGCTTCTGCGCGTTAGGACCAGTGATCTTTGATCACCCCGACCCATCTATTTGGACCCTTCTATCCTCACCTTCGGACACTCCCGGAACTGCAAACCTTGACTTCATTCTCTTTCGAGAACACTGGCGAGTAGCAGAAAACACCTTCAGGCCACCTTGGTTTCATTCGAATGTAATGAGTGAGTTAATGGCTCTAATTGAAGGTGTCTACGACGCCAAGGCGGAGGGCTTCGTCCCNGGCGGAATTTCGATTCACAATTCGTTCATTCCCCATGGCCCTGACAGCGACGCCTTCAAATCAGCCACAGAAGCNGATCTGGCACCTACTAAAGGNCCAGACTCCTTAGCTGTNATGTGGGAGTCCCGTTACCGTTGGGTACCGACATCGTGGGCTATGGCATTGTCTGAACTNCAAGATGACTACCCCGAGAGGTGGAGCGAACTTAAGAGCGGATGGCGCTAAGCGAACACTCCACCTGAGGTCGCTAATGGGACCCGATCGAGAGCAAATAAATCATCATTTGTATCCGGATCGAACGGCGCCGTGTTGCCTGTAATCGATCGTGCAACCATGGCTCCAATCCCAGGGGCAAGTTTGAATCCATGGCCGCTAAAACCGTTGGCTAGCCACAGCCCTTCAACTTCGCTCGGTCCCACGATCGGGTGACTGTCCTGTTCGTTAATCGTGTACAAGCCACACAACCCGGTCGTGGTTCCAGCATGTTTGACTCCTGGAGCCCGATGTTGAAATGCAGCTAGCGTCGTCTCAACACAGTTTCGATCTGGATTCACTTCAAAATGGTCNGGGTCGCTAGTCGGTTCCATGAACTCCGGGATTTCAGGCGACACAAGAAGGATCTGACTACCGCTTCTTTCGATGCGATAACACCCATCGGTGCTCCCGTCGAAGGTGATCGGTAGCCGAGAATCAGAAGCAGACCATTCTCTTAAGATCAGTTGGATCCGAGTTGGGGTAAGAGTCCAACGCTTTTGGGCTCCGGCCATTTGGTTTATCCGGTTGCACCAAGGCCCTGCGGCGTTAACCACTAGATCGCTGTGGATTTCTTCACCGTTGTCGAGACGAACACCGATCACGCGGTCCCGCTTCGCGAGCACATCAACCACCCCTGTGCCAAACATCACTTCCACGCCTTGCATCCGGGCAGCNGCTACTAGATCNNCATTTGCCCCAGCTGGATCAGCTATACCNGCTTCATTCTCAAACAGGAACGAGCTGCCCTGGCGACATCGGTGTTGTTCCAAGTCACCGAAATCAATCGGTTCGACACAGAGATCCAGTTCTGGCCATCGTTTCAACACTTCCGCTCGGCTAAGAATTTCTACTGATACCCCGTTGCTGCGAAGTCGTTCATACTCAGNTTCTAATTCGCTTTGCGTACGGTCAAAGACCCACAACGCACCGAACTGGGTGTAGTCACTAATAGGATCATCCAGCCCCGTGAAATCACCCCAAGATCGATACGCCAATTGGCTGCAGTAGGCCAANCGNACAACCTCGGGAACTGTGTANCGACAACGNGATATAGCAACCGAGGCACCTGTGGACCCCGTGGCTGGCCCATCGGCTTTGTCTACAACCATTACCTTCATNTCGCTTCGTCGAGCAATTTGGTANGCNACGGCCGACCCAATAATCCCNCCACCAATCACAACTACATCAAACGCAGCAGACGACCGTGGGTTCATAACTGAAGTCTTACCCAGATCTCCGTCCTCAGCCACAAGTCCTTAGTTTTTGGTTGGCTTAGCTCTCATGAACGAACCCAACCTCTGGTGAAGTTCAGTTCACCCATTCTCGAGAACTAGTTCGATTTGCTCTACGACCTCGTCGATCGATCTTCCATCGGTCTTTACTTGTTGAAACCGGCTGTACGCCACTACTCGTTCTTCATAAAGCCGCCGCAGCTTCGTTTCGTCCGCGCCTGCGAGTAACGGACGCACNGCACCGCCTTGGTCCGCGNTNTACCTTCGCTGAATCTCTTGAATAGAAGCAGAAAGACANAAAACTTGGCCATTTAAGCTCAGCGTGTCTGCACAAAATTGATCCAACATCATCCGACCGCCTGTNGCGATCACCAGTCCCTCTNGAGCTTCAAGGTCTTTGGCGACAGCACGTTCCATTTCCCGGAACGCGTCTTCTCCCCGGGTAGCGAAAATTTGTTCTATAGATCCNTGTGTTTCGACGATGAGGTCGTCTGTATCTATAAAGGCCAAAGAACGTTTCGATGCAAGCAAGCGNCCCACACTGGATTTTCCACTTGCCATAAAGCCAGTCANCACNACGTTGGGTTTCTTGTTAGCCACGNTCTACAGCGTACGGCTATCTTCCTATTGAGGATCTGATGATTTCGACTGGCACCCTNTTGGTGTGTCCATTACCGAGTATTTGATAGCTCTTGCNTTCTTNGCTATNGGCTGCGGGGTCCAGGCCACTCTAGGCATAGGGGCTGGTCTAGTCGCCGGTCCGGCNNTAACGGTCATCGACCCAGACCTCTTACCNGGACCCATGTTGGCCATGGCGATGGTCGTGAACATTCGNAACGCTGTGGCGGATCGGCAATCAACCCACCTAGNCGCTTGGAAAAGAGCTCTTGTAGGTGCNCCCGTCGGCTTGGGTATAGGAGTNTTCATTCTGGCTTATACCGACGCCAAGGCTCTCTCNTTGCTCGTGAGCTCTTTTGTTCTNGCCGCGGTTGCACTGCANNTAAGCGGACTGAAACCNCCGTCGGGAATTACCTCTGACTACGCCGCTGGCGCCGCTACGGCTTTTTCTTCAACCGTTGCGGCNCTGCCTGGCCCNATGTTCGTCATTTTCCACGGGCACCGGACACCCGGAACGGTTAGAGGAACATTGGCCAGCTTCATGTTGTTAGTCACTCCTGCAATTCTCATATTCCTCGCCTTCGACGGAAGGTTCGGATTTCGCCATTTNCTNCTGNCNGCGGTGCTCATGCCTGGCACGTTTTTAGGNCTGATCTTAGGTAAAGCACTTAGACCAAAAATTTCNCTTGANCGGTTTCGAGGACTGATTCTGAGCGTGGCGTCACTCAGCGCAGCCGTNGTAATCGTCCGCACGATAGCCCTCTGAGTTCTAATAAAGTTCTCCGCGNTTCCCCGCTGCTAGNTCTTCTTCGTCCCAATACCCAATAGGAATGCCTCGCTTAGCTGTGCTCCCAGGTTCGCTATTGGCAGTGATCATTTGATCNGTAACCGTCGTGTCATGTCGACGACTCCGAAACCAGGAAAAAAGCTGCTCGTGCAACTCGGAAACAACCGACTGGAGAGCCGGATCAGAAATACAGTCGTTCTGCTCATCGGGATCATCTTCAAGGTCATACAAAAGATTGGGGCCTATCTCACTCAATACGTACTTGTACCTGTCGTTTCGAAGCATCGTGGCTCGACGCTTTCTAGGTTCATTCAGGTCGCCGACGTAATGAGACATCTCCAAGAATCCCCAATCTGCTTCACACACAACAAAGTCCCGTTCGGTTCCATGCCCGCCGCGTAGTAACGGCACCAATGACTCCCCCTCCAGCCACTGCGTTCGACTGTCGTTCTCTCCTCCCAATGCTTCAACGAACGTAGGAACTAGGTCTATTGCCTCTACCAGTTCGTTTGACACTGTGCCCCGGGTGACATCTGCCTGTGAGCGCGGATCCACAACGATCATTGGAACTCTGACTACTTCTTCNTTTATCCAGTCTTTTTCTCCCATCCAATGGTCGCCCATGTACTCGCCGTGATCGGAGGTGAACACAATCAATGTGTCCTTACTTCTGCCCAAGCGGTCCATCTCGCTGAACAATCGACCGAGATGATCGTCAATCTGTTTGATCATTCCAAGATAGGTAGGTAAGACCAATTGTCTGGCTTCGGGCTTTGACATGGCCTTCCCGATCCGTGATCTGTGAAGTGCGCGAATGACCGGATGGGTGGTTTCTAGTTCGGCATCGGTCCTATTGGGCGTCGGCATTTCTTCTCCCGCATACATACCGTGGTAGGGGTCTGACGCAACATAGGGCCAATGAGGTTTGATNTAGCTNAGATGCAGGCACCAACGATCGTCACCGGCCTTTTTGATGTAGTCAATTGCCCGATCTGTCATNTAGGCGGTTTCTGACAGNTCGTCTGGGACCACCGCCGGAAACGGCGCTGATCTCAAAAGCCACCCAGAACACAGCTCCCCGTTTTCATCGATCACACTATTCGCGNCNGTATGCCATGGGTTATCCCCTACAAACCCTTTCGANCGTAGGAAATCGTTGTANGGCAGATCCGTTCGCACCCGTTCATCTGGATGCAGNCCATCGTCGTGTTCTTCGGGCGCAAACCCGCACTCCGATAGGAAAAGCCACTCCGGCGAATTAGCTGGTATCGCTAGTCGGCTTCGAGCTTCTTCATCAGCTCGCATATGGGTTTTCCCCACCAACACCGCCGGTACTCCAAGTTCTCGAAGGTGGTCTCCCATCGTCTTTTGGGTGACTTCGAGCGGGACCTGATTCCATCGTGCCCCATGGCTAACCACATAGCGTCCCGTGTAATAACTCATCCGTGATGACCCGCACACCGCGCCATTCACGAAAGCTCGGTCGAAGCGCACACCTCTGCCGGCCAAGGCATCAATATTTGGGGTCTCTATGAACGGATGTCCAACACATCCAAGTGAATCCCATCGGAGTTGGTCACACATAATGAACAAAACGTTTTGTACTGGTGACTCGTCTCCCTCGTGCTCAATCCGAGTCATTAGGAACGAACCTCAATCAGATCCCTAGTGAGATCATCTATGGAGCCAACACCTGACAATGCCATTGTGTGTTCTACACCCGCGCGGAGAAATTCCAATACCCAGTCGACGCCCCGTTCGCCTGCCGCTCCTAGGGCATAGAAGTAGGCCCTGCCAATCATGCANGCATCGGCGCCCATNGCAACAGCCTTTACAATGTCNCTACCTCTCCTCACGCCGCCATCACAAATGACGGCGGTACGGTCGCCGACTGCGTCAGCTACGGGTGCAACGAGGTCAATTGGTGATGGGGCGTAGTCAAGTTGACGACCTCCATGGTTAGANAGAATCACCCCATCTAATTTCATGTCAGCAGCTATTTCTGCGTCTTCCACCGTCTGCACGCCTTTGATCATGATCATGCCGGGCCAATTGTCTCGAAACCACTCGATGTCACTCCAGGAAAGTGCCGGATCAAATTGGCTATTGATGTAGTCGGACAAAGTGACCGGGGTTGACCCGTCCCCGACTGCGGAACTTCCTTTGACATTCGCGAATTGGATTGGTTCAGCTCGCAGAAANTCCGAAGTCCANCTGGGATGACGGATCCCATCGATGATGGTTTCCAAACCAACTTTCGGAGGCAGACTGAATCCTCGTCGGACATCACGTTCTCGACGACCTAGAACAGCAGTGTCGACGGTAATCATGATGCCCTCGTATCCCGAGGCAGCAGCTCGATCCAACATCTCTTTAAGGAGNGGNTTGTCACGCCAGACATACACCTGAAACCACTTTCTTCCATCATTNACTTCAGCGACTTCCTCAATNGATCGTGTACCCATNGTCGANAATGAATACGGGATTCCCGCCCTCTNCGCTGCCCGAGCTACCGCNAATTCNCCTTGGCTGTGAGCAATGCGATCAAAGCCNGTAGGNGCNATCATCACNGGGAACGGNATTTGGCCGCCTAANAGTGTCGTCGTTGTACTAATCGCNGCGACGTCTCTCAGGACCCTNGGNCGGAAGNAGTAATTCTTGAACGACGAAACGTTGTTAACTGCAGTCACTTCATCTTGGGCTGCTCCGTCGATGTAGTCGAAACAACCTGCCGGCATGCGCTTCTTGGCCATGGTTCTCAGGTCACCAACATCCGCGGCTTTTGACAGTTTCCTCAGGGTTCGATCACGTTCATATGTCCGGAATCGAACAACAGATCGCAATGTGCTGAACATTCCCATAGGAAGCCTCCGGTCTTGATTCGCTTCCATCACCCTAGAATCTGAAACGGTGAGCCTGTACTACGTGCAGAAGTTTCTGTTTGAACTCAACCGCGATGAGGATTTTCAGTCCCGATACGCGGCTGATAGACGCGGCGCGCTCACAGGTTTCGACCTGTCAGACGAAGAGCAGCGTGCTCTGACCGAGCCTGACATCGGGTTGCTCTTTCACCTCGGAGTCAACGGCCAAATCTTGATGCATTTCGCTGCGCTTCATTCGATTGAATGGCAAGACTATTTGCAACAAATGCGAGATGGATTGGATAAACACGGGCCAGTTCGTGAGGGCGTCTACGCGGTAACCGGATACGAAGGCGTTCAAACCCACTCAGACCGGCTCGGCCAAACAAGCAACATAGAGAACGGGAGATAGACAATGCCTTTGGTATTCGCCGGTGTTTGCAGCCATGCTCCTGGAATAGTGGGGCGCGCGGACCAGGCCGACGTTGCAGCTAAGGACCGCCTTTACGGAGCCTTCGACGACATGCGTCACCAACTCGAAGCAAGTGAACCCGATGCTCTGATCATCGTCGCTGCTGAACATTTCGCCAACTTCTTNATGAACAACATGCCGAGCTTCGCTATGGGCATGGCCGATTACTACGAAGGACCTATCGAAAACCCGGAATGGCTAGGCATCGAAAAGACAAGAATTCCCGGCAACCGCTCATTGTCAGAACGTCTAATCCAAAAAGTGATGGAACGAAGTGANGTGAGTTACGCCGAAGAGTGGAAATTCGACCACGGAATTATGGTGCCATTACATTTTTTGACCCCTAGATATGACTTGCCNATAGTGCCTGCCAATATCAACTGCCAAGGTCCCCCATTAGCCCCCCTGCATCGAGCTTGGGCATTTGGTGAAGCATTAAGAGAAGCAGCTGACTCAGTCCCCGAAAGAATTGCTCTAATTGGGACCGGCGGGATTAGCCATTGGCCAGCTACACCCGATAGCGGAAAAATCAACGAGGAGTGGGACCGCCGATTCTTAGATCAATGGTCACGCTGCGACAAAGACGCAATGTTGTCTTATAGCGACAACCAGTCGTACCTGGACGCTGGGCAAGGGGCTTTCGAAATCCGCACATTTATAACCATTTCTGCAGCCACAGAAGGCGCCGAGGGGACTGTGCACTTCTATGAACCAATCCCTATTTTCGCGGTCGGTTGTACGATCGCCACAGTCAACCTTTGAGTGTCTTCAACTACCGTTGAATATNTAATGAACTGACAACTTCATTTCGAGNAAAAGGCAAACCAAGATAACCATGCCCACCACAAACGAATTACTCGAGCGTTACCGCGCAGTCATGCCTTCATTCGTCACNCCACTGTATGAGACACCAATTTCAATAGACCGAGGCGACGGCGGCTANGTCTGGGANCTTGAAGGCAACANATATTTAGACTTTTTCGGTGGCATCTTGACCACAATGATCGGGCACTCCGTCCCAGANGTTGTNGCNGCGNTTCAAGAACAAGCTTCGAAAGTGATGCACACCTCAACTNTGTATCTCAATGAACAGGTGGTNTCATTCGCTGAAGAAGTTGCCGCANCATCAGGAATTCCTGACGCAAGGGTGCTTTTNACCACTTCGGGCTCAGAAGCAAACGACACNGCNATANTGCTTGCGACTAATTATCGTCAATCAAACCAACTTTTAGCTATGCGGAACAGCTATCACGGTCGATCGCTGACAACTCAAGCTGTTACATCTCATCGCAGTTGGCTGACAAGTAGCTACAGCGGACTTGACGTTCACTTCGTTCAAGGTCCGTACCGCCTTAGAAGCCCATTTAGAGAGTTGGATGATGAAGCGTTTACCCAGGCATGTGTCTCCGATTTAGTGCAGCTTCTCGATATGACTGATGCGGGGGGATTTGCCGCTCTGATCGCCGAACCCATTCAAGGAGTTGGGGGGTTTGCGACGCCGCCTGATGGCTTTTTCGGCGCGATGCATAAAGTGTTAGCTGCTCACGATGTGTTGTTCATCAGTGACGAAGTTCAAACCGGTTGGGGAAGGACCGGCGACCATTTCTGGGGATACGAGGCCCATGGAATTGTCCCCGACATTCTTACTTTCGCAAAGGGAGTGGGTAATGGCATCACTCTCGCCGGATGCGTAGCCCGCTCGGAGATTATGAACGTTTTGGACCGCACTTCTTTCACTACTTTCGGCGGTAACCCGTTGTCAGTAGCAGCTGGCAGCGCCACTCTCAAATACGTAAAGGACCACGACCTACAATCGAACGCTGCTGCCCGCGGTCGTCAGATGACTGATCTGCTAAGTGGGCCATGCGAGTCCACAGACTGGGTCGCCGAACTACGTGGCAAAGGACTCATGCAAGCTATTGAATGTGTCCAACCCGGAAGCATCGAACCAAATGCATCAGCTGCTGCCAGTTTGATCGAGGCCTGCAAAGACAACGGCTTACTGGTAGGCAAAGGTGGACTTTATGGGAACGTAATTCGCTTAACGCCGATGCTCAACGTGACCGAAGCCGAGATGAGCGAAGGATGCGACATCATTGTTTCAGCGTTGAATTCGGTTACTGGTTAATCATTTCTACATAGGCCCGAACCATCGACTCCAAATCGGCATCGGCTGGTAGACCGAGTTCGCGCCCTCGAGAGTCATCAAGCTGTGCAGGCCAGCTCTGGACTAACTGATCGGTTGCGGCATCGTATTCGAGACTGACTAGGGCTCGAGCTTCAGATCCCCCAACAACTTCCAACACATGCAGCATCTCGGAGACGGTCGCNCTCAGCCCGGGGACTCCCACAGCACGGTCCTGACCTAATAAAGCACCGTCGATTTCAGCCAACATCCGGATACACGTGGCAGTGTTCTGTGCTGAGCCCACAACCATGACTGTTTCTTCAGACACTGGAACAACGCTGGGGATTCCAGCAAGCGGCTCTCGAAACATTCCAGAAGCGAACCCCGAAGCGGCGGCGTTCGGAACACCTGGCCTGACTATGACAGTCGGCAATCTTGCCGAACGACCATCAATATGGCCTTTTCGTGTTGCGTCATTAATCAGAAGTTCACCAATCGCCTTGGTTGTCCCATAGGTGCCCGACGGAGTTTGTTTCACAAGATCCCCCACTTCGCCGCCTGCCGTCGCGCCTCCGAAAACTGCCAAGGTGCTCGCAAACACNACTTTGTGAAGATGTTCTGATCGACGACACTCTTCCANAAGCCTGAGCATGCCCCCAATATTTTGGTCGANNGCGTGCTCCCAATCAGCTTCCGCTCCTGCNCTNACCACNGACGCNAAATGGAAAATANTGCAGGNGTCTTCNTTCAGAAGGTCAGGCAAAAACTGGTCGTGGGCGAGGTCTCCTTGCACCATACGACAGCCTGGTATTTCGGCTTCANCCACATCTACCGCGACAATGTCTTCTACTCCTTNTTCTTGGAGTCCCTGTATNAGNAGCCGTCCCAAAAANCCGGCGCCNCCNGTCACAATTACNCGCATCTTTNCCTTTCCGCTTNGTTCTCGACTTAGCTAACTCTGATGTTTTTGATTACCGGTCGAATTCGGAACTGCTAAGAGAACTCAATCGACACTTTGAGAGCTTGATCTTCGTGGGGTTCGTGAGCCAGGTGCATTGCCTCATCGATTTTTTCGACCGGAAAGATGTGGCTGAGCAGCGGAGCAACATCAATTGCCCCACTGGCAATCAAATCAAGTGCCTCTCGAAACGACACCGCATCAGTTTCATCCTGAGCGCCGTATGTACTAGCCGCGCTAAGACGTTTCCGAAAGAACTTGTGAAATCTCATCTCAATGTCGGAATCAACGCTGGGTAAACCGAACCACATGATTTGGCCGTCCATTCGAACATGATCGACTGATTCTCGAAAAGTTTCCGGGCGGCCAACGGCCTCGACAAGATAATCAACTCCCTTGCCGGTTGTTAAGTCACGAACAGCTGACGACAAATCATTATTTCCAGCGTTGACACAAACATCAGCCCCATAGGAACTCGCTACAGCTAGTCGTGTGTCGGAAAGGTCAGAGACAATGACCTGCGCGGCACCGGCTCGCTTCAGTAGGTAGGTCCAAAACAAGCCTGCTGATCCTTGGCCCATCACTGCGACGGTCTCCCCAGCAACATCACGCGGATGTTTTTTCATCGCGTAAATCACCGTTCCAAGTTGCTGAGCCATGAGCAGATGCGATCTTGGTAGGTCACAGTCCGGCAGAGGCACACAATAGTTAGCTCCCACCCGTTGGTATTCGTTGAAGCATTCACCAACGGGGGGATTGGGAAAAGTTAGGACATGCTGACCTTCGTCCAGGCCCGAAACTTTCGATTCGACTATCTGGCCTATCCCTTCGTGACCTGGATACCCGTGGGGGCAAGGGAAAGCGTGGTTCAGGCCTGCTCCCATCATCACTACATGAAGGTCACTGCCACAAATTGATGCCATTTCGCTTTTAATCAACACTTGGCTATCTGAGATATCAGGTACCTCAATTTCCTCACAGATCATTTGACCTACATCGACCATTCGGGTCGCACGCATTGTTGCCATACCTCGACTCTAGGTCCTCTGATCATGGTGTCGCCCCAGGATCGGCGATGGACAGAAAACGGTGACCTTTTAGAAATTTCCGTATGAGGGAGCATCTGAGTGAAGGAACTGGCATGGTGACGGGAGATGCATGACGACAATCCCCCTGGGATCTTCCGCGGTTGGCTGGTCTTAGCTGGCTTGTTCATCACCATGGCCGTCACATCGGGACTCGGCTTCTACGCGCAAGGAGTTGTTCTGGATGCGCTTGTCGTCGAACAAGGCTTCAGCGTTAGTGTCGCCGGGGCTGGCACTGGCATTTTCTTTGCTACCTCTGGAATAGCCGGCTATTTCGCGGGCGGTCTTCTTTCAAAATTTGACGCCCGACTAGTCATGACCATCGGGTCGCTCATCGGAGCGACGGGGTTAGCACTTCTCGGACAAGTTCGAAACGAAACTCAAATGGTCATCGTTATGATCATCTTCGGAATCGGTTTCGCTCTCACAAGCCTGGTTCCGGGTTCCACAATTGTGACCCGCTGGTTCGTGCGCAAACGTTCAGTCGCTTTATCTATTGCGTCGTCGGGCTTGTCGCTTG
>PAVP01000048.1 GCA_002713975.1 Acidimicrobiaceae bacterium
CCCGGCCGCCACGTGGAACGATGATGCGCTCCTAGGCTACTTGCCACTAAGCGAAGCGGCACGCAAGTAGCATCAGCGATTAGATGGTGTACCAGTCTTTGTACCGACGTTTTCGGCCACAAACTTTTTCTGAGGTAATCGGCCAAGATCATTTGGTCGCAGCTCTTCGCAATGCAGTGGTGGAAGAACGCGTTGGGCATGCCTATTTGCTCAGTGGTCCGCGTGGGACGGGTAAGACATCGACAGCCCGTATTTTGGCGAAAGCTTTGAACTGTCTGGAGCCGCCAGGGGACGGAGAGCCATGTGGGAATTGTGACAGCTGCACAAACTTTGAATCAGGCACTTCAATGGACCTGGTTGAGCTAGACGCAGCGTCGCACCGGGGGCTTGACGACGTTCGCCAGATCAATCGCGACGTGGCATTAGGAAATCCGGGAAAACGTAAAGTTTATGTTCTTGACGAAGTCCACATGCTCACACGCGAGGCCTCTAATGCTCTCTTGAAGACCCTGGAGGAACCGCCCGAGCACGTGATTTTTGTTCTGGCGACGACCGACCCGCAGAAAGTGTTGCCGACGATTCGCAGTAGGACACAGCATGTCGAACTGACATTGGTCCCCGCGGGACTTCTTCGTGACCATGCCAAAGAAATAGCAGAACGAGCCGATTTGCAGATTGATTCGTCTGTCGTTGATTATGTCGTTGAACGGGGCCGCGGTTCGGTTCGAGACATGCTTTCAGCGTTAGACCAAGTCGTTACAGCGGGCGGTGTCCCTGATCATCGAGGTTCGGTTGATGCCCTCGTTGATGCGATTGTCGCGCAGGACCTTACGGAATCAATGACCGCTATTGCTGAAACTGTTGCTGCTGGTGTTGACCCCAGAGATTTGGCGTATCGAACGACACGAAAGCTGAGAGATGTTTTTCTGGCGGGTGCGGGAATTAACTCCGGAGACTTGACCCCTGAAGAGTTGCCTGAGCTTGCCGAAAAAGCCGGCCGAATAACCCGAGCAGTCAATGTCCGTGCACTGGAGCTATTGGGTCAGGCACTGGTCGATATGCGGCAGGCACCGGATCCGCGACTTGTTCTGGACTTGGCGTTGGTTCGACTGTTCGCTGCGACAGCTGAGCCACAAGCACCTCAAAAACCTGAACGCCCCGCGAGTCCAACGCAAGACACGGGTGGCGGACCCGCGGCCCAGGCAAGAGCGGCATTGGCTTCGGTGCAAAGCCCTGAAGAGTCTGAAGCGCCGACTGGTGATTCAGCCAGTGCCCCGGTTCCCCCGGTGCCTCCACCCCCGCCTCCACCAAGCAGCGATGACAATGTGGCCGACTCCCGGGATCAGACGTTGCCCGCAAGTAAGACGTCAGACAAAGCCGTCAAAGACTTGTCAATGGCACGAGTTGTAGAGATTTGGGAGCAACAAGCACTTCCTGCGTTAACCGCTCGAGCTCGGGCGCGATTTCAAGCAGCGACGATCGTGGGTGTCTCAGAAGGACAGGTGCAGTTCGAGTTGCCGAACGAAACTCACCGAGAACGCTGTGAACAAATGAAAGACGAGATTGANGCAGNACTCCGAAATGCGGTTGAAGCCCCGGTCCAAGTCGACCTCACTGCCGCACGGGAGGAGAATCCTCGTGCAGATACCAAACCAAATATCGTCGCTGAGGAAGAAATCGTAGACCCGGCTGAATTTGAGGCGAGCGCTGACGCTGGTCCTTCAAGTGTTGACCGACTGTTAGATGCGTTCCCTGGTGCCGTAGCGTCAGACGATGAAGGTAATGGGCGCGGGTGATTGACTGATGAGTGAGACTTCACCTGGAGACCCGTTGCTCGCGCAAGCACAGGGCTTACAGCAACAGTTATTGGAACAGAGAAAAGAAATTTCGTCGACCGTGGTGGAAGGATCCGCTGGNGGTGGGGCAGTAACGGTGTCAATGCAAGCTGACGGAACTGTCCTTGAGGTACACATTGATCCTGATGCTGTGGACAGTGATGAGATAGCCATGCTTGAGGACCTAGTAGCAGCGGCCTTTCGTGATGGATTACGACGTTGCGGTAACGCGCAGGCAGCTGCGATGGCGAAGGTCGGTTCGATTGCCCTGCCGGATGACGGAGGTTAGAGAGGCGTGTATGACGGCCCAGTGCAAGATCTAATCGATGAACTCGGTCGACTACCGGGGATCGGTCCGAAATCTGCTCAGAGAATTGCGTTTCATTTACTTAAGTTGCCTAAAGGTGACGCCCAGCAGTTGGCGACGGCAATCGTCGAAGTCAAGGAAAGAATCGGTTTCTGTGAAAAATGTTGGAATATTTCTGAAGGCGCGCTTTGCTCAACATGTGAAGACCCTCAACGTCAAACAGGTTCTCTTTGCGTCGTAGAAGAACCTAAGGATGTTGTGGCTCTTGAACGGGCAGGGTTTCGCGGCCGCTATCACGTTTTGCAGGGCGCCTTGAACCCGATGGAGGGAGTCGGTCCTGAGCAGCTCCGTATCCGTGAATTGATGTCTCGGATCAGCGACGAAAGTGTGACNGAATTGATTTTGTGCACCAACCCCAATATTGAGGGCGAGGCAACCGCCATGTACCTGGCTCGCCAGCTGCAACCTTTGGGTATCAAGGTGACGAGAATTGCTAGTGGTTTGCCTGTTGGTGGTGATTTGGAATATGCCGACGAGTTGACCTTAGGTCGCGCCTTAGAAGGCCGTCGGGAACTACAAACCTAAGTGTTGGTCGAAGGTGGGAGGGCGGATGCCGGAGCGGGAATTAAATCCGATCCACGTGTTGCGGGCACGTGATTATCGAACCCCATAGCTTCCAACTCCGACATCCGTAAGAGCAGGACTCGTTGCAATTATGTTACAAACATTTCAGGAGTATTACAACTAGCGTCTGAACCGGCAGGTTTATGCGACCTCGATCACCAAGGCGTCGCCTTGGCCGCCACCTCCACACAGAGCTGCAGCGCCATATCCTCCACCCCGTCGGCCTAACTCGGACATCAACGTGAGCGCAAGGCGACTTCCTGACATACCGATTGGATGACCGAGAGCGACGGCACCACCGTTGACGTTGACTATGTCGTCACTTACCCCGAGGTCTTCAGTAGCAGCTAGGCCTACCGCGGCGAANGCCTCNTTNAGTTCNAAAAGAGAGATATCNGAGANATCTAACTCGGTCTTAGAGAGNGCTTGACGAATTGCNCTAGANGGCTGGGTGAGNAGTNAGGTGCCNGGTCCTGANACCATNCCNTAGCTGACNACCCGGGCCGAAATCTCAATACCAAGTTCTTCAGCTTTCCTTGGCGACATCATGACCAGCGCACACCCGCCATCAGAGATCTGTGAAGCATTACCTGCAGTTACAGATCCATCGGTTGCGAAAGCGGCCCGCAACCTAGCGAGACTTTCTGCAGTCGTTCCTGGCCGCACACCTTCATCGGTGTCGACGATCAATGGTTCGCCACCTCGTTGAGCTACAGAAACTGGTGAGATCTCTGTCTCGAAGCGACCATCCTTCTGAGCGGCAGCAGCTCGTTCGTGTGATTGAGCAGAGAATTCGTCCATAGCAGTCCGACTTATCGCAGCAGCGTCTCTTTCGGTGCCATCTCCCATATGGCCGTCATCGAAAGCACACCACAAGCCGTCATGGATCATCGCGTCGCGCACCTCACCGTGACCCATTTGTAAACCGTTCCGACCGTCAGCAAGCAGATAAGGAGCATTGGTCATTGACTCCATTCCTCCGGCTACAACCACCTCTGCATCGCCCGAAGCAATCATTTGATCGGCTAGATAGACAGCGTTCAGCCCAGACAGGCAAACCTTGTTGATTGTGATAGCGGGAACATCCATCGGTATTCCTGCGCCTACCGCAGCCTGTCTGGCAGTTATTTGACCTTGGCCGGCTTGAAGAACCTGGCCCATCACTACGTGGTCGACNTGNTCACCTGTAATTCCTGAACGCTCTAGAGCAGCGGAAATTGCATGGGATCCCAATTCGGCGCCCGTGAAGCTAGCTAACCCTCCATTGAAACGACCAATAGGTGTGCGTGCTCCTGAAACGATTACTGAGCCGGGCATGAGTTACCTCTTCTCCTCCGGAGTTTCTACTTCCAGCTCTCTAAGTGTAGATTTCGTGAATCGTCGGTGCCTAGTTGTTGCAATGTTCCGGGTATCGTTGAAACGCCCCCGATATTACCGGAGAGTAACTTGTCCTCCATGCAGNACATCCTCGAAGCCATTCAGGCCGACGCATCAAGCGACGAAATAGCGGCACTCGAAATTCCCGAAAGCTACAGAGCCGCCTACGTAACTCGCGACGAACAAAACATGTTCGAAGGCCGAGAATCTTCGGANAAAGATCCGAGGGAATCTATCCATATCGATGAAGTAGCAACCCCCGAGCTTGCACCCGACGAGGTGTATCTAGCTGTTATGGCCAGCTCGATCAACTTCAACACCGTTTGGACCTCAATTTTTGAGCCCCTACCAACCTTTGGGTTTCTGGATCGACTCGGTCGTGAGAGCACTTGGGGAGCTCGACATGCCCTTGACCATCATGTAATTGGATCAGACGCATCCGGTGTCGTCCTAAGGGTCGGTTCAGCNGTGCGCAACTGGAGACCAGGAGATCGCGTCGCAGTTCATTGCAACTATGTCGACGACCAAGACCCGGCAGCGCACGAAGATTCCATGCTTGCCTCTAATCAACGAATATGGGGCTTTGAGAGTAATTTCGGCGGACTAGCCGACATGTCCATCGTTAAAGCCAACCAGCTTATGCCGAAGCCGGCGCACCTTTCATGGGAAGAATCTGCTGTCAACGCCCTATGCGCATCCACTTCATATCGGATGCTCGTTGGAGANAACGCAGCCAGAATGAAGCAAGGTGACAACGTGTTGATCTGGGGTGCCTCAGGTGGACTTGGTGGCTACGCATGCCAGCTTGTCATCAATGGCGGGGGTACTCCTGTTGGCGTGGTGAGTTCGTCAGACAAAGTGGAATTGCTGCATGAACTAGGTGTTGAGTATGTAATCGACCGAAACGAAGAGGATTACCAGTTCTGGTCAGATGGCCATACACAAGACGAAGGGGAGTGGCGTCGCTTAGGAAAGCGGGTACGAGGCTTCATCGGCGATGATCCTGACATCGTGTTTGAGCATCCCGGCCGTTCGACGATGGGTGCTTCGGTATTTGTTACTAAGCGTGGCGGCAAGATAGTTACATGCGCGGCAACCACTGGCTACATGATCGAATACGACAACCGTCACCTCTGGATGCGTCTCAAGCAGATCGTCTCGAGTCACTTCGCGAACTATTCCGAGGCTTGGGAAATGAACCGACTGCTCGATCAGGGACGAATCCAACCAATTCTTTCAAAGACGTTCGCGTTGACTGACACTGGAGAAGCTGCATTCCAAGTCCACCACAACCAGCACGAAGGAAAGTTAGGGGTTTTGTGTCTAGCNCCAGAAGCCGGAATGGGAATCACTGACCCCGAGAAGCGTGAAGTGATCGGAGAAGACAAAATAACGTTATTCCAACGACATGCTCAATCTCTTGAACAGACACCAGGGAGCTGATGATGATTCTTACAGAAATTGACCACATCGCTATTGCGGTTCACGACCTAGAAGCAGCTATTGCCTACTACCAAGAAGCCTTCGGCGCGGAAGTTCATCATCGCGAAATAGTCGAGAGCGATGGTGTTGAAGAGGCGCTAGTAAAGGTTGCTGATAGCTACATACAACTCACTNCAGCGACGCGTCCAGACTCACCAATAGCGAAATATCTTGACAAGAAAGGTGAAGGGCTTCATCACGTTGGTTACCGCGTCGACGATTGCCAAGCAGCGCTTGANGCCATGGTGGAGGCAGGNGCGACCCCAATCGATCAAGCTCCGCGACCCGGATCGCGTGGAACGACAGTTGCGTTTATGCACCCCAAAGGGAGNTTTGGAACATTGATTGAACTGGTCCAGGAATAGAACTGCTTTCGGGTTCGCGCTAAATGACTGATCATCTCGGCGAAGAAGTTGGGGTNGGTCCNCACCGGNAACCATGGCCCGAAGGNGATCANTACGACCCAGAACTGTTGCGCGANGGCGATCGACGNAANGTNNTNGANAAATACCGCTACTGGCGNCGNGAAGCGATCGTCGCNGACCTTGATTTGCGCCGTCATCCGTTCCATGTNGCGATNGAAAACTGGCAGCANGATNTNAACATCGGAACGGTTGTACGAAANGCGAACGCNTTTTTAGCTGAGGCNGTTCANATNGTTGGAGANCGAAAGTGGAANAGGCGNGGTGCAATGGTTACTGANCGTTATCAGCACCTNGANCACCACNCCACNGTCGAAGAGTTTGTTGNNGCGATGGTCGCTAATGAACTCACNGTGGTCGGCATNGACAACCTTCCNGGAGCTCAACCNATCGAAACAACNNCNTTGCCTCNCAGNTGCGTGTTGGTGTTCGGACAAGAAGGTCCAGGTCTGTCTCCTCTTGTNCGNGAAATGGCTGANTTGGTGNTGTCNATTANTCAGTTCGGCTCGACGCGGTCNATCAACGCAGGAGTCGCATCAGGNATAGCGATGCATACNTGGATTCGNCAACACGCATCCATCTAACGAAAGTTCAGATTCGTCCTCAGGAGCCTCCAAAACNGCACTAGGGTCNNNACCGGTCATCNTCTCGGGAGGNGATGNGACCTCAACAATGAAGGATGTGAATATGGCTCCGATGTGGCGACGTCTCCTCGCCCTACTGATGGTCTTNGGACTTGTTGCTGCTGCGTGCGGCAGTGACGGTGATGGGGGAGAAGTTTCTGGTGGATACAAGATTGGTTTAGTTACCGATACAGGCAAGGTTGACGACAAAAGCTTCAACCAGTCAGCATGGGAAGGCGCCCAAGCGGGGGCTGGAAATGTTCTTGGTGCGACTGCTAGCTATATCGAAACTGAAGAATCCAAAGATTACGCAAACAACATCCAGCTTTTTGTGGATGATGGAGCGAAAATCATTGTGACCGTCGGTTTCGGTTTGGGTGAAGCAACTATTGAGGCTGCTCAAGCTAATCCAGATGTGATGTTTATTGGTGTTGACCAATGGCAGAACGAAGCGCTTCCAAACCTTGCAGGCCTGATGTTCCCCGAGGCCAAGGCTGGCTTTATGGCTGGAGCGTTGGCCGGTATGTTGACTGAAACCAACATTGTTGGCGCGGTTCTTGGTACTGACCTAGTCCCACCCGTTGTCTTCTTTAAGGAAGGCTGGGAGAACGGCGCTCGCTACACCAACCCGAATGTAGAAACCATCTCCACCTATCACCCAGGTGGTCTGGACGTTGCCTTCGGTGACCCGGAATGGGGAGCTACAACCGCTCGTCAGGCCCTGGACCAGGGTGCCGACATTATCTTCGGTGCAGGTGGTGCAACTGGTAATGGAGCCTTGATTGAGGTGGCCGGTGAAGCTGGCGCCCTCTGTGTTGGTGTGGACTCAGATCAATGGTTCACAGTGCCCGAGGCGCATCCATGCCTGGTGACGAGTGCGATGAAGCTCATCGATGTTGGAGTGGCTGAACTGATTGCTCAGGCCCACGCAGGAACCATGGAAGGCGGCAACTACTTCGGTGAAGTAGGTCTTGCTCCACATCATGATTTTGACAGCATGGTGACTGACGAGATGCGAGACACGCTTGCTGCGGTCATGGCAGGATTGGATGACGGGTCCATAAATCCCATGCCTTAAGAGAAATATCGGCTTGAATGGGGGCATCGCTCAAATTGAGTGGTGCCCCCGAGTCGCGTCATGAGCCGTTCCATATTCCGATCCGTCGCCATTCCGCTTGTAGCGGTGGTCCTTGGGCTATTGATTGGGGCAGTTTTGATCCTTTCCCAAAACGCTTCCCCTTCAACCGCGTATACGGCCTTGGTGGTAGGAGGACTAGGTGACGCTGACGCTGTTTTGCGAACTCTACAAAAGGCCACACCCCTTATCTTTGGGGGCTTGGCCGTAGCATTCGCGTTCAAGGCCGGAATGTTCAATATTGGTGGGCAAGGCCAGCTGCTTATAGGTGCGGTTTTCGCTGCGGGAGTGGGCTTTGGTATTGACGGTCTCCCGATGGTCATTCATCTGCCCTTAGCACTTCTGGCGGGCGCAATCGCTGGCGCAATATGGGGAGGTCTGGCTGGCACACTAAAAGCGACAACCGGTGCCCACGAAGTGATCGTCACTATCATGCTCAACTTCGTGGCGGGAAATCTCACTGACTGGCTATCTGCGAACCCGTGGAAAGACAACTCTGGAAACAACATTGTGGCTCGAACGCCTCTTGTTGAGGATTCAGCAACCATCCCAACGCTGGGTGCTGTGCCAGTCGGTTTCCTATTAGCAGTGGCGGCTGCGGCAACATGCTGGTTGGTACTTGAAAGAACCACCTACGGTTTCGAGGTTCGTAGCGTCGGACATAACAGAAACGCAGCTCAATATTCAGGTATCAAAGTTGGCTGGATAATGGGTTCCACGATGGCGGTAGCGGGGATGCTCGCAGCACTCGGTGGCGCAGTTGAAAGCCTCGGAGTTGATGGACGTTTCGAAGCCGGCGTAAATGTGGGTCTCGGGTTCGAAGGAATCACCATTGCTCTTTTAGCTCGCGCTAATCCGCTCGGCGTCATACCTGCAGCTCTGCTGGTTGGGTTAATGGAAGCAGGCGCATCTCGTATGCAATTCAAAGCCGGTGTCGCCCCAGAGCTCATTGACGTCATTCAAGCCCTGATCCTCTTTTTCGTCGCAGCACCCATCATCATTAGGTGGTTGTTACGGATGCGTCACGACACCTCAGAACAGCTCCAACTTGGGGCCGGGTGGGGGAGGTCATGAAACCTCAACAAAAACAACTTCTCTACGCGGGTCTCGCTGTCATGCTCGTCATCATTTGGGTCTTTTACTCAGCAGATGGCCCGCAAACTACAGCCGTGCTTGCTGGGACGGTGCGCGCTGCGACGCTTCTCGCCCTTGGCGCTATGTGCGGAATGATTGGTGAGCGCTCAGGAGTCGTAAATATCGGGATCGAAGGCCAGTTTCTTCTGTCTGCGTTCGCAGCGTTCACTATTGCATCGATGACGGGCTCTTTGTTTATGGGCACCATTGCCGGTATCGGGATGGGCCTCCTCATGGGTTGGATGCTTGCTGCGATGGCTGTAGGCCTCAAGGTCGACCAAATCATTGCTGGCACGGTCTTGAACATTGCTGCATTGGGTCTGACTTCATTTTTCTATGACCGAAGTCGCTCCTTAGGGATGGGCAAATACACCAATATTGATCTCGGCCCCCTCGCTGATATCCCACTTTTAGGGACAGTGTTGTTCAGTCGACCACCTCTCACCTACTTGACTATGGCGCTACTCGTCGTAGTCCATATCGCTCTATTTCGGTCGGTCTGGGGGATGCGAACTCGAGCTATAGGAGAGCACCCCGGTGCTGCGGACACTGTAGGAATCGACGTTTTGAAATTGCGATATCTCAACGTCACTCTTGCGGGAGGGTTGGCCGGTCTTGGAGGCGCCTACTTAGCTCTTGAGGCCGTCGGCACATTCAGCCGAGCAATGTCCGGAGGCCGAGGTTTCTTGGCTTTAGCAGTAATGATCTTTGGAAGGCGCACCCCGTTCGGTGCCTACGCTGCTGCGCTGTTTTTCGGGTTCACAACCGCTCTTCAAAATCAATTTCAGTTAAACAACACCTTCGACATCCCACCGCAATTTGTTGGCATGCTTCCGTTTGTCGTGACGATCATCGTCGTAGCCCTCAGCGGACTCGTTGGGTCTATGCGTGACCCAGCAGCGCTCGGACAGAACTACGAAAAAGGTTGAGCATGTCGGAAATCCTTCTCGCCGCGCAGAACGTTACGAAACGGTTTCCAGGTGTTTTGGCAAACGATGATGTTTCTATACGTCTCCGACCCGGACGAATTCTCGCCCTGCTAGGTGAAAACGGTGCCGGCAAAAGTACGCTCGTGAATGTTCTCTTCGGGATGTACCGGCCTGACAGCGGTCAGGTGGTGATCAAAGATGAAACAGTCGATCTTCACGGTCCGGATGACGCCATCTCTCGGGGCATAGGAATGGTGCACCAACATTTCCAGTTAGTGCCACCCATGCGTGTCGTGGAGAACATTGTGTTAGGTGACGAACCAACAAAGCGGGGTTTGGTCGACCTCGATGAAGCACGAAACAGAGTCGTCGAACTGTCGGAACGATACGGACTGGAAATTGACCCAGATGCTCTGGTCGAAGATTTGCCGGTCGGCATGCAACAACGCGTCGAAATACTCAAAGCGTTGTATCGCAACGCGGATGTGTTGATTTTGGATGAACCAACTGGTGTTCTGACTCCACAAGAAGCAGACCATCTGTTGGGTGTGCTGAGGGAGCTAACCGAAACCGGTCTTGGCATCGTCTTCATTACCCACAAATTGCGCGAGGTTCTAGCAATCGCGGACGACATCGTTGTCTTGCGTAACGGGCAAGTAGTTGGCGAAACAACCCCATCACAAACCAGCGAGAGCGGTTTGGCAGAGATGATGGTTGGGCGCAGCGTCGTGCTTCAGGTAGAAAAGTCTGTTGCCGACCCAGGTGACGTGATCCTCAAGGTCAACGAACTAGAAGTAAACGATGACCGAGGTCAGATCGCGCTTAATGGGTTGAACTTCGAAGTTCGGGCCGGAGAGATATTGGGTGTCGCCGGTGTGGAAGGCAATGGACAACGAGAGTTGGTCGAAGCAATTACAGGGCTGCGCAACCCCTCAGTCGGCATCATGGAAATTGATGGCGAAGAATTAAGTAGCGGCTCGCCGAGACAAATCACTAAAAAAGGAGTGGCACACATCCCAGAGGACCGTGAAAAGCATGGCGTCATAGCTGTGTACTCAGTCGCTGAGAATTCAGTGCTCAACCGTTACCACCGGAAGCCTTTTTCGATCCGAGGGATTTTGCGGAGGGACGTCATTCGGGGTCATGCCCGTGACGTGGTCGATGAGTTCGACGTGCGGACACCCACTGTCTCAGTCCCAGCCTCGAGTCTTAGTGGCGGAAACAAACAGAAACTTATAGTCGGTAGAGAATTTAGCGATGAGATCAAATTGTTGATCGCAGCCCAACCCACCCGTGGCATCGATATCGGCGCGATCGAGTTCATTCATCGGCGCATCTTGGAACAGCGAGATAAAGGGACCGCAGTGTTGCTTGTGTCGGCAGAACTCGACGAAATTCTTGGACTTTCAGACCGGATCGCTGTTTTGTATGACGGGAAAATAATGGATGTCATAGATGCGCGAGATGCCGACCGAGAGAAAATCGGCCTCCTTATGGCAGGCATCACCGATTAGGCCGACCATTTAGATCACTCGGTCGCTGCCACCATCGATGGGGATTTGAGCTCCTGTTATTTGACGGAATGAATGACCGCACATAGCCGCCACGAGTTCGCCGACGTCAGCGCTTGTTATTTCCTGGCCAAGAAGATTTCTGCGTTTGTATTCGTCTGCGGTGAGCCCATAATTTGCTGCTCTTTGGTTAACAAGTTCTTGCGACCATAAGCCAGTGTCAAATATGCCATCAGGATGAATTGTGTTAACAACGATTCCATCATCAGCCCATTCCAGTGCAGCTACGCGACCTAATTGTGTAACCGCTGCTTTCGAGGCGCTATAGGCGGCGGCACCTTTGCCCGGTGCAGGAACGTTCTTTGACCCAACCAGTAGCACCCGGCCACCACCTGGCGCTAAGGCAAGAAACGGATGTGTCACCTGAAGCAAGTTAGTAACCCCGTTTAAGTTCACAGACAGCGTTGTCTCCCAGTCACTTTGAACAATGTCGGCTATCTCATTAGAAGCGCCGAAAATTCCTGCAGCGGCGATCACCATGTCGATACCCCCGAAACGTTCGACCCCTAGCTTGACGGCAGTAGCTAAAGATTCGGGATCTGTGACGTCAGCAGTTAGCTCGAGAAGCGAAGGACTTGAAGGAGTTCCCGATGTGTTCAGATCTATTCCGACAACGGTCGCACCTTTACTAATCAGCGCTTCGACGCATGCTCGTCCAATTCCAGACGCAGAACCTGTCACTACTGCCACTTCGCCCGACATAGCAGGGGGTTCCCCTGATTTCGCCAACTTCGCTTGTTCGAGTTCCCAATACTCGACTTCGAACAGATCTGTTTCGGGGAGAGCTACAAACCCCCCGAGCCCTTCGGAGGCTTCAATCACGTCAATCGTATGTAAGTAAATGTCCGAAGCTATATCGCAGTCACTAATCCTTGCCCCAGCGGTTAAGAGACCTAATTCTGGATCAAGCACTACTCGGGGAGCGGGATCAAGCTCTTGGACGCCTGGGAAACGATCTTGGTTCCGTTCGAAGTAGCTGTGATAGTTGGAAACAAACTCGTCAATGTTTCGGCCGATTAGTGGAAATTGTTTTGTTCTAATGACGTGATCAGGTGTCGCGGGTCCGCGACAGGCGACATCGGCGACGTCAGAACGTGCAGCGAAAGCGTTTGCTCGCTCATTTGGAGTCCGAACCAGCAGCATGGGCCGACCTGCAGCGTTCGACAAATGCTCTCTGAGCGTTGCCTGATCCAACGCAGAGCCCGTTGCATGTACTGGCGTCGCCAGAGTGGCTGAAATGGTTATATCGACTTCTGCCTTTGCTCTCAGGTAGTCCTCGGCCTCGGTAATTGTTTCAATCATGTTGTTGTAGGCCTGCTCGGTTGTGTCACCGAAGGTGAACACACCGTGGTTCATCAGCACCATTGCCACTGTGTCAGCATTCGCTTGTTTTTCGAACTCGAGCGCACATGCCTTTGCTAGGTCGAAACCAGGCATTACATAGGGCACGACGACGACTGAGGTCCCCCATAGTTCTCGGACGCGTTGTTCTCCTTCGCTGGTATTGGTCAAAGCCAATGCCGCGTCGGCGTGAGTGTGTTGCACAGCTGTGAATGGCAGAGAGGCATGCAAGATCGCTTCGACTGATGGGTTAGGAGCCGAAGCGTCAAGAAGATTAAGCCGTAACTGATTGACCATTTCGGTATCAGTGAGCGTTGGTAATTCAGCTAAACGTTTGACCGCGTCAAGACGAAGTGGAGCAAACCCCTGAGGTTCGATTGTGGCGAGATCCCAACCACTGCCTTTGACATAGAGAACATCGACTAGGTCACCATGTATGTCAGTTTCCTGGGCCTTTACAGAAGTGTTGCCCCCGCCGTGAAGTACGAGAGCTGATTCAGCACCTAGAAGTCTTGAGCCATAAACACATTCGCCCAATGGGCCCGAAAACGTTGAAGCTTCAGTGGGGTTCCACAAATTTTTCATCAGGAGCTCCCGACTCGTGAAAGTGCTTCAGCTATTGAATCTTTAAAAGGGGCTCGTAGCACCCCTGCTTCAGTAATGATTGCTGTGATCAGATGATTTGGTGTCACGTCAAAGGCCGGGTTAGAAGCAGCCACACCTTTTGGGGTGAGTCTGCGACCGCCAATCTCATGGACCTCGATTGCATCACGTTGTTCGATTTCTATGTGGTTTCCAGTTGCTAGCGCAATATCGATAGTTGAGGTAGGGGCTGCAACGTAAAAGGGAATTCCAGCTTCCCGAGATGCGAGGGCGTGCCCAACAGTACCGATCTTGTTTGCAGCGTCGCCGTTGGCTGCGATGCGATCTGCACCGACTATGTAGGCATCCACCTGACCGGATAGAACGGTAGAAGCCATTGCGCTATCTGGAACAACAGTCACGTCTATTCCGGCGTCATCCAATTCCCATGCCGTCAGTCGAGCGCCTTGTAACAAGGGTCGAGTTTCGGACGCTAAGACTCGCAAAGGCTCGCCAGCTTCGGCTTTGGCGTACATCGGGGCCAAGGCTGTTCCGGTTCCGGCTGTTGCCAAGCGCCCTGCGTTGCAGTGGGTGCCTATGACGCTGGCGTCGCGCAACAGTTCATGTCCGAGTCGACCGATCTCGTTGCACGCCGCTTCGTCTTCAGCAGCAACTGCATGTGCCTCGCTGATCAGGGCCGTTCTGAGTGACGTGAGGTCGTGAGCGTCGTTCGTTGCTTGATCAATTACCCGGTTGACTGCCCACCGAAGGTTGACCGCGGTTGGTCTGGCATCACCAATTAGGGTTCGACATTCCTCAAGTCTGCTCTTGGCTTCAGCAAGCGAACTGGGTTGAACCTCGTCGAGAGCGACAACCAGCGCTAAGGATCCGAAGGCCCCCAAGGCAGGAGCGCCGCGTATGGCTAGCCGCTGTATTGCATCTACTGCCTGGGCAGCGTTTCGTATTTCAATAATTTTGACTTCTGTCGGCAACAGTGTTTGATCGATGATCTGGATGTGGTCGTTGGCCCACACAACTGGCGGTGTCGTGCCTTTCATTATTCAGTTCCATAGAGACGATCACCGGCATCGCCCAACCCCGGCAAAATATAACCGACATCGTTCAGACCTCGGTCAAGGGCAGCAGTAACCACTCGTACATCTGGATGGTGTGTTTGTAGATGAGCCACCCCCTCAGGAGCAGCTACAACGCACATCAATGTGACACTTGCAGGAGTTTCAATGGTCACCCGGTCGAGGGCAGCGACTGCGCTGTGCCCTGTCGCCAACATTGGATCGACGACCAGCACATGACGGCCCGAAAGCTTTGGAAGCTTTACAAGGTATTCCATTGCCTCCAAGGTTTCATGGTCTCTTTCGAGGCCAATAAATCCGACGTCAGCGTCAGACAAGATCGTTAAGACTCCGTCGAGTAGCCCGTTGCCGGCGCGAAGTACTGAAACGACGACGGGCGTGCCGCCCTCTAATTGCAGGCCTTTTGTTTTCTCGAGTGGCGTGTCGACATCTATCTCTGCGGTCGGCAAATCTTCCGTGGCGTAGGGGACCATCAATTGGCCGATCTGCCGCAATAACCGACGGAACTCTTCATAGTTAGTATCAATAGACCGCAAACGGTCGGTCCAAGCCGTGACTACAGGATGCTCTACAAGATTAAACACGACACCACAGTAGAAGCCGGCACGACTGGATGCCGCATGGCTGACATGCTGTAGTCACCAAGGAGGATTAAATGATTGTGTTGGGTGACGAAGTTAGAACCGCTCTTGCGGCGCAACAGCCAGTTGTAGCTTTGGAATCGACAATCTTTTCGAACCTAGGACTCCCTTCTCCAGCTAATGCTGAGGCATTGGAAATATGTGTGTCGGCCATTCGTGAAGAGGGCGCAGTTCCTGCATTGACAGCGGTGCTTGATGGGGTGATTTGGGCTGGTGTTCCAGAAGAACTCTATGAACGCGTGCTCGACTGTTCAGTCAAAGTAGCTGCTCGAGGTCTAGCCGCTGCGACTTCGCAGCAATTCCCCTCCGGAGCGACCACGGTTTCAGCGAGTGTTGTTATAGCTGACCGAGTTGGGATTGAAGTCTTTGCAACAGGTGGGATCGGAGGAGTGCATCGCGAGAGTCAGCTCACCGGTGATGTCTCAGCGGATCTTGATGCGATAGCTCGACATCAAGTGATGGTGGTGAGTGCTGGTGCCAAAGCTTTTCTGGATTTACCTCGTACTTTGGAGTATTTAGAGACTCAATCGGTTCCGGTCGTTGGATGGCAGACTGATGACTTTCCAGCGTTTTACACTCGCAGCTCTGGCTTAGAAGTCACCCACCGAGTTGATGATGCTAGAGCTGCAGCAGACTTCCATCTTGCTCGCCGAGCTTTCGGCCAAGGAGGCACGCTTCTCGTAGTTCCCATTCCGTCGGTTGCTGAGCTTGACCGTGATGAAATTGATCGAGCAATCAATACAAGTCTGGAAGAGGTGCGAGATCTTCGACTTGCAGGCCCGTCGGTTACACCGCACGTCTTGGCTGCCGTTGAGAAGGCAACCGAGGGGGACAGCGTTTCGGCGAATCTTGCCCTCGCGAGAAACAATGCAAGCGTTGCGGGGCAAGTCGCTGCGGCAATAGCCGCGCAGTGAACGCTTTCGAACTGTTGGTAGTGGCCCTGGCGGTGATCTTGGGGTCACTCGTTAAAGGCACCACGGGTCTCGGGTTGCCTCTTACATCAGTGCCAGTAATAGCTTTTTTTGTAGGTGTCCAAGATGCCGTTGTCATCATGGCTGCACCGACCGCAGTTAGCAACGCGATGCTGGTGAGGGAGTACAGAAGAGAGCTGCGGTCCGCTGAGGGTCTTTTGATGTTCGCCGGTTTGGGATCAATCGGCGCCATCACTGGTGCATGGCTACTGCCTCGAATTAATGATCAGTTGCTGTTTCTCTTTTTGGCTTTGCTCCTGAGTTCGTTTTTGATTTGGAGATTGTCTGCCGCAAAACCAACGTGGTCTCCGAACTTTCAGAAGTGGGGCAAGATACCTGTCGCACTCACTTGTGGAGTTGCTCAAGGTGCGACCGGTATTTCGGGCCCACTTGTTGCCGCTTGGTTCCAGGGCTTGGGTGTTTCGCGCGAGCGCTTCGTCGTGTCGAACACAGCGATCTTTCTGTTTGCGGGAATTAGCCAACTCATTACTCTGACTGTCACTGGTCAATGGTCAAATCAAAGAATCGTTGGCGCCTTTATGGCTGCCGCTGTCGTGGCTGTAGCCCTTCCTTTTGGAATAAGAATTGGTCGTACCATCGATGCCGCCCGTTTCAACATGGCCGTGAGCACAATCATCGCCATCTGTACGATCAGTTTGTTGATTCGAGCGTTCTAGAACACCGGTAACGTCATCATGGTGAATCGCCTTGTAGCCCTATGTATGCCCGGAGGACAGCAGTTCGTTGACACCATTCAACGGGTATGGGACGACGGCGATGCCGTGCTGCCAGTCGACCAGAGGTTGCCCAAGAAAGCTCAACTTGATTTGATCCGACATATGGGGGCCTCGGTTGTATTGGGCCCGTCAGAGGCCTCAACTTTGGATGGATGGCCTGTCGAATCAGATGACGCATTGGTCGTCGCGACCAGTGGCAGCACGGGCCAACCCAAGGGCGTTGTCCTCGAACATCGGGCGTTGATTGCTAATGCTGAAGCCACCAATGCCTTTCTAAGAGTTGATCCCGTCGCCGATAAATGGCTTGCGTGCTTGCCTTTGAGCCACGTAGGCGGGTTTTCAGTCATAGTTCGAGCGCTTCACTGCGGGGCCGCACTTGAAGTTCATGATGGTTTTGAAGCTGACCGAGTTCTGTCGGCCGCTCATGGCGGAGTGACTTTAGTTTCCCTCGTACCCACGGCGATGCGGCGAGTAGATACAGGCTTATTTCGGAAGGTTCTGGTCGGCGGCTCTTCTGTTCCATCCGATCGTCCTGACAATGTCATAGCAACCTACGGAATGACTGAAACGGGCAGCGGTGTTGTCTATAACGGGTATCCACTTGAAAATGTCGAATTGCGCATAGTTGAAGGTGAAGTTCAGATTCGTTGCCCGATGCTTTTTAGGTGCTACAGGAATGGTGATAATCCAATTACCAGAGACGGGTGGTATCCCACCGGTGATGCGGGCGAATTAGATAGTGAAGGTGTTCTGACCGTGTATGGCCGAATGGGCGACATGATCATCACCGGCGGAGAAAACGTCTGGCCGGTCACGGTTGAACGGATATTGAGTAAGGCTGCGGGGGTGCGCGAGTGCGTCGTAGTTGGACGGCCCGACCCAGAATGGGGTCAGTCTGTTGTTGCGTTAATAGTGCCCGACAGCAACCGGCCTTCGTTAGATGAGCTTCGTGGGTTAGTNAAGGGTTCCCTGCCTTCGTATTGTGCGCCGCGTTCTATCGAGTTTGTTGAACAACTTCCGAAGACCTCCTTGGGAAAACTTCAGCGCCATTTGCTTTGAATTCGCTGCCGACAGAAGGTCAAAGGAATGGTGGTGGTTCGTCCTGCCTGAACCTGCCCGAATCTGTGTCTATATCCCAGCCCTTTAGGTTTTGAGGTCCGATACTTACAAATGGGTGACCNGGTCCTTTGCTGATTCAGGTAAATTNCTAACGATGGAACCCGTTGANCCGAAGCTGAGCCCTCGGGTGATGACTCATGAGGAAGCAAGCGCCTGGGTATGGGAATTTCGTAGCTTTTACCGTCAACGTTCCAGGGGNAACCAAGAACCTAAGCGTTGATCATGATGACGAGCATTACTGAGCTGCCGAGCATCATGAAAGCATTGAGTATCAAATAAACAGGGAACGGGGCTTTGGCGAACTGCGTGCCGAACGTTGTTGACGCGAGACCTTCGTCCATGTCGGATCGCATCGCGGCAATATCCATGATCGCCCCGTGAGAGCCCATCCAGAGGAACAATCCGACCATGGCGACCGCTATTGATAACGCCAGTTCAGCATTGTCAGACAACGAACCCCACGAGATGGCCAACGCTATTCCGACGATCATCGCCACAAGACACTTCAAACACACCCACAGCATCTCTGCTCGGTGCTCGANCCAACTGCGAAGCTCACTTTGCTCCATGACATCTCCAATGCTCTGCCGGTTTCCCAGTTTCCGTCGAGATCGACTGTAGACCGTNTCCGTGGAGCCTNAGAACACGNACATGTATTCATCNTGAGAAGGNATGACCTNGTTGAGGNAANTCCTTCATGGAAGTTGCANCGANNGTCAANGCCGAAACATTNGAAGCTCACTGGAACTCNTCAANNTGGATCAGAGAACTTNTTGGAATCTGGANGTNNTTCAGAATNTNNTGGTNTNGCTNTAGNGGCGGTGAAGGTGGCCGTCTANGGGTTGGACATCTTGGGGAAACTCNTCTTCAAANAGGGGAGCGGTACCCAAGCCGTGAATNTGTTCAGGGGCCANCTCCAAAGCCAAGTCCCTNGCAGTTCTCAACGCTATTGGACCGTCCAAAAATGACGATATGACAATTTCGATGTCGTTCGTAGCNGCGAGAGCTGCAATGCNTCGAGTAGCTGGAGGGCCTCCGAGNATTGAAGGTTTNANGACGAAGGTNTGTGCTGCTTCNAGTTCGATAAGNCGATCAATCTGCTNGCGGTCAGTGAGATGTTCATCAGCNCCGACCGCTGATTCCCGTTTCTNGTTTNATCTTTCCCCAATCCGACGGANCAGAAGTTGGTTCTTCCACGAGCGCGATACGGCTGGCGTCNACACGCGTCAGAACGGTGAGCGCTTGCCGTTCTGTCCAGCCCCCATTCGCGTCCAAGCGAAGTAATACTCGCGAATCAATGAGCCTTATCGCGAGCTCAATTCTTTCGATGTCAGATGCGGTGTCGGTCGCTGCGACCTTCAATTTAACGGCGCGATAACCGTCGTTGATCGCATCAGAAATTTGTCTTTCCACTGACGAAATTTCAAGAGCCCCGATTAACGCTTGAACTGCGACAGCTCCGGGTGGCAAGGGGGTTTGCAACTTTGACTGTTGTAGGTAATCAAGAGCGGCGGCGGCACCGCTGCGCGCAACTGGCGGGTCAGGCAGAGTGTCCGGATTTTTTGACCACTCAGTCAGAGCGATTTGCGTTTCCTCAAATGTTTCTGCCCCGAAACTGGGTAGTGGAGCAGCTTCCCCATATCCGAAAAACCCGTCCTCCTCTGCTGTGATTTCGATGATGTGTCGATCTGCCGTTGTGCCATGCGCTGTCACCATGGGACTGCGAAGTCGCAAGGTTTTGTTGTTGAGAGTTATGAGCACGAGAAGTGTTCCATGATGGCTTCGGCGGTCGCGTTGGGTTGTTCAAGGTGAGTTGCGTGACCTGAGTTTCTTATTACGCGAATAGATGCATCTGGAATTCGCGACACAAATTGTTGGGCAACTTCTAAGAACTTGTGGTCCTTTTCGCCAACGAGGAGCAATGTGGGAACGTCTAAATGCTGCAGTACGTCATGTAGCGGGCTCATAGCACCAGTGCCGCTCGCCCGAAGACTGTTGGCTAACCCGAGGGGATGATTTGAAATACGTTGGCTGATTGAGTCTTGCCACTGTCGCGAAGTCAGACTCTGGCGAAGGCTCTGCCACATAGGTTGAGCGACCCAAGTGTTGACGAAATCGGTGATGCCACGTTGGGAAATCGATGCCGCCAGCTGATAGTCATGTTCTAAACGCTGTGCCCGGTCCGTCTGGTCGGTAATCCCGGGGCTTGTGCCGATGAGCGCCAACGAGGTCACCATTTCTGGGTATGACAAAGCGAAAGTCAGCGCTATCCGCCCACCCATCGAATAGCCGACTATTGATGCTGGCGAAGCGTCAAGTTGGCTGAGCAGCGATGACAATTGCGACGAGATGCTTTCGAGATAATAGGGGCCTAACGACGCCGGTGATTCGCTCTGACCGTGACCAATGAGGTCTGGAGTGATCCGGCGACCATCTAATAACTCAGTAAGTGGTGTCATAGCTGACGCACACCCAGTGAATCCGTGGATAATCAGCACTGGGTCGCCGTCACCCATCACTTCGACTTCTATAGCGACGTTGTCGCACAGAAGTTTCATAATGCTGACATTGCATCAGCGACTGCTTTTGTGAGCCGTCGATGCTGATCCAGATCAAGATCTGGATCCACAGGAATTCTGATGACCCGCAAGCCTTGGGGGTTTCTCAGTAGCTCTGCGAGCTTTGTGGCCTCAGTGACCTCGAAGTAATCGATATTGAGTGCTTCGGTAATTTCACGAATGGGGAGGTGTTGAGGAGTGGTGAAGAATTCCTTGAATAGGTCTGTGTGGGTGGACTGTGAGATGGGTAAGTGGCTGAAAATTCCTCCGCCCTGATCGTCGACAACCACAATGTTTAGTGAGAGTTGATCATTCAGGATTGCCAATAGACCGCTGATGTCATGTTGAAATGCCAGGTCCCCAATTAACAGTGTTGTGCGGTGGCCAGTGGCGGCTGCGCCAGCAGCGCTGGAGATGACGCCGTCTATCCCGCTTGCGCCTCTATTGCCCATAACCCAAAGTGAATCTGAACGAGCTTCAAGGAAGCTGTCAACATCGCGCACGGGCATTGAATTAGAGAGATAGAGCACATGATCGCTAGGGAGTTGTCGACCTAACTCACGGGCAACGGCTGGCTGCAACAGAGGTTCGCTATCGAGAACCCCGTTGATGACCGTGGCCGCTTGTTGATCGGCAGTTTCCCAACTTTGAGCCCAGTCCCGTTCGGGTGTGGGCGACGTAATGGATTCTGCTATTCCCAGGAGCCCCTCATGGCCGGCGGCAACAACGTTCGAAACGGTGAAGCTCGGTTCTGCCCAGCTACTCGACGGGTCGAACATGACTAGTGGTGCCTTGTGGCGCTCTAACCAAAGTCTCAGNGGTTTGCATGTTGGGGGANCGCCTACCCGAACGACGACTTCTGGTACGACGGTCTCAGCCCATGAACCNCGCAGTAAGTGATCATGATGGTTGATCACGGTTACGTCAGGAGATTTTGTGCGTAGTTGAGATAGTGGCTCAGCCAGTAGTGGATAGCCCGTCTTTCGACAGAAACTGTGGACTGCCTCTTTCCAATCTGACCCACGGACCATAGGGCCAGCGATCACAACTCCTCGTGGTGCTCCTTCAAAAGTTTTTGCCAACGCTGTAGTGCTGGAAGGATTGAGAGTCGCTATTGGGTGGTCAAGTCGGATTGGTGCTGACTTTGGCGAAACGGAACGTCCTAACTTTGGTTCCAAGGGCTCTCTAAATGGCCAATCGAGATGAACGGGGCCCGGGCGTAAACCGGTGGACGAATGAACAGCTCGAGCGGCTGTGCGCTGGAACCAGTTCGAATTTGGTTCTGTGACCACAGGGATTTCAGCAAACCACCGAATGTTGCTGCCGTAGATGTTTGTTTGGTCGATGGTCTGACCTGCACCCCACCCGCGTAACTCTGGCGGGCGATTCGCGGTCAAGATGATCAGAGGGGTCTCCGACCAATTGGCTTCCGCAACTGCGGGTAGGTAGTTCGCGGCGGCGGTGCCAGATGTGCAGACTAGAACTACGGGGTTACCTGAAGACTTTGCCAGTCCTAAGGCGAAGAAAGCAGCCGAACGCTCATCAAGTCGAACCCAAGTTTTGATGTCTTGAGTTTCCGCGAAGGTGAGCGTCAGGGGTGTCGAGCGAGATCCTGGAGAGATGACTGCATGGCCTACGCCTTGACTCGCGAGCTCGTTAACGAACGCTGCACAGGCGTCGTACACCGGATCTTCGGTCATTGGTCTATGGAGTGAGGTCGAGAGCTCCAAGAAGGGCCTCGAATTTGGTGGCTGTTTCGGCGAGCTCACGGTCGGGTTCTGCGCCGTCGACTATGCCGCCCCCAGCGAACAAGGTAAGAGATTCGTCTGTTAGGAGAGCGGACCGTAAGGCAACTCGGAATTCGCCTCCGCCCTCTGGAGTCATCCATCCCACGGGAGCTGCGTACCAGCCGCGATCCATCAGTTCGTTCTCATCGATCCAATCTTGAGCGCGTTGTCTAGGCAGACCCGCAACTGCAGGGGTTGGGTGTAGTGCCTTGATGAGGTCGAGAATGTCGATGTTCCCTGGCAAATTTCCTGAAATAGGGGTGTGGAGATGTTGTATGCGTCGAAGCTTCATCACTCCAGTGGGTGCAGGTGCATCCAAGTGAACACCAGCAGCAGTCAATGAGTTTGTGATGTCGTCAATAACTATTTGATGCTCATTGCGTTCCTTGGGGTTGGCCAAGAGTTCGGCTCGTAACCGGGCGTCAGCCCCAGGGTGCTCATGGCGGGGTCGCGAACCTGCCAACGCGGCTGTTTCGAGACGATCTCCGCGAACGTTTACAAGTGTCTCGGGGCTAGCACCGAGGAAAACTTGGTTTCCGTGGGCTATTGCGAAGGTGGCGCAAGAAGGGTGTCTGAGCCGCAGACGTTGCAGTAGCGCTGCGGAATTAAGGTTTGCGGGAAGGGACAGAGACCGAGCTGTCACGACTTTGGTCATGTTGCCCGCATCAATTTCTGTCAACGCGCTGGAGACAAGCTCTAAGTAATTCGGGTCGTTTTGGTGGTCGACTTCTTTAACCCAGCCAAGATCTTGATCTAGTTCGGGAGT
>PAVP01000049.1 GCA_002713975.1 Acidimicrobiaceae bacterium
ACGCCGCGTCGACGTCGGCGGAATCGAAGTATCTGTCGTTGAATGGGGAGATGAAACATCTCAACCGATTCTCTTAGCTCATGGCGGATTTGATTTCGCCGGTACATGGGATCTGTTTGCTCCCCTGCTAGCTGCCCAAGGTTTCCGTGTCGTTGCTTGGGATCAACGTGGTCACGGTGACAGCGACATGGCAGCGCTGTACACCTGGGAAGCAGACATGCGTGACGCCGCACATGTCATCGAGTCGCTGCAGACCCGCGATCCGATTCCTGTTCTAGGTCACAGCAAGGGAGGCGGGATGATGAACCAACTCGCTGAAGTTCTCCCCCATCGAGTAGGTGCAGTGATCAATCTGGATGGGATACCAAATCAACGGGGGTTCAGTAATCAGATCGATCGGTCAGATGTGAACGCTCTAGCCGCGGAGCTGAGCGGGTGGCTTGATCATCGACGACGGGCGGGCCAAATGAACCGACGCGCTGACACCATCGAAGGTTTAGCTGAACGACGTCAGTTGATGAATCCACGGTTATCGAAGGAGTGGCTGCAATATTTGGTGACAGTTGGCGCGCGATGCGACGACGATGGGTGGCGTTGGAAAATTGATCCCACCATGCGATTCGGACCCTCAGGAGCATGGCGACCTGAGTGGGCGATACCACGGCTTCGTGGTCTTCGCGTGCCCTATTTAGGGGTGATCGGAACTGTCAAAGAAGAAATGGGGTGGGGCACCACTCCAGAGGAAGCTTTTCCAATCTTGCCTGCAGGCGCCGAATTTCATGCGTTGGCAGACACGGGTCATTTTGTTCATATTGAACGACCTGAATACGTTGCTGAGATGACGGTCAATTTTTTGGGACGGGTCTTATGACGACAACTTTTCTTGAGCATGTCCGCAGTCGTCTCGCATTGCATGAACTCCGCACCGGTCAAGGAAATCCGCTGCTGATCCTTCATGGATTGGGTGAATGTTCACCGTCAGCTATCCCAGNAATCGTTCAAGGGTGGCAGGGACCNGTTTTTGCGTTGGATTTCACTGGTCACGGNGCCTCTACGGTTCCGGTNGCGGGNGGCTANACNTGCGANGCCTTGATGTCTGATGCTGANGCCGTACTGGCCGAAATCGGGCCCGTAACTTTGCTCGGTTATGGGTTGGGNGGTTATGTCGGTTTGTTGTTATTCGGTTCACGGCCAACTGAGATTAAGGGCCTGATAATCATGGATGGTCCCGGTCTAGATGGTGGAGGTGGTCGCCCTACCTCCCCCATGCTCATGCGGGTTTCGCAGTCCGATCTTGACGGCTCTGCCCCAGATCCTTGGGCATTGGCCGAACTGGCATCAGATGTTCGCCCTCCCAGTTACGCGGCTGACCATGTCCGCCAAATCCAGGCGTTGTCAGGGATGGACATTGCTGTTGTAGTTGCTTGTTTAGGTCGGCCGGAGTGGCTGACAGAAGNNCTTANCTCACCTGTCGTAGTTGAGTCCGACGTCACCACTGCATTGTTAACGTTCAGTTCGATTTAGCCGTATTCCCTCGCTCCGTACCTNACAGGGGAAAGTTCGTGCCCTGATTCAGGAAAAGAGGGCCACGACTGGTGTAGGAAATGAGGAGACCTAACGACAAAAGGAGTGCCCATGTCCGATGCACCTTTCTCGACCGAGCGACTTTCCAAGCAGTACAAAACTGTTTTGGGTAAACAAATGGCGTACCACGAGGTAGGTGAAGGAGACCCAGTTGTCTTCTTGCATGGCAACCCCACGTCGTCCTATCTATGGCGCAACATCATCCCCCATGTNTCAGGCAACGCCCGATGCATAGCGCCAGACCTGATCGGGCAAGGCGACTCCGACAAACTCGACGATGTCAGCCCAGGCACATACCGATTTGTCGACCATCGCGAATATTTGGATGAACTCTTAGATCAACTCGACCTCGGCGACCACGTGACCTTCGTCATCCACGACTGGGGCTCTGCTCTCGGGTTCGACTGGGCGAACCGTCATCAAGATCGCGTCGCCGGCATCGCATATATGGAGGCAATCGTCACTCCTATCGAATGGCAGAACTTCGATGAAGGNGGACGGCGAGTATTTCAAGGATTCCGCTCACCGGCTGGTGAAGAGATGGTGATCGAGAAAAACATTTTCGTCGAACGGGTACTTCCGAGCGCTGTGATCCGGGGCTTATCTGAAGAGGAGATGACTGTGTACCGGGAGCCGTTCCTGGATCCACAACATCGTCGCCCAACCCTTACCTGGCCTCGAGAGATTCCTATCGAAGGCGAGCCACAAGATGTTGTAGCGCTCGTTGAGGACTACGCGCAGTGGCTTAGCGGTTCAGATGTCCCAAAGCTGTTTATCAATGCTGACCCAGGGTCNATTNTGGTCGGACCACAAAGAGAGTTTTGTCGTACCTGGCCAAACCAGACCGAAGTAACTGTTAGTGGTACNCATTTCGTTCAAGAAGACAGCCCGAACGAGATTGGTCAAGCTGTAGCTAGCTGGCTCCCAACCCGTTAATTATCAGTCGACAGCCTCCGACAGGGTGTCGTGTTGGGCCGCGTAGACGAATGAAATGGATAGGACGCCCACTAACGCTGCTCCCAAATAAGCGAACGATACGTTGCGTTCAAATACTGGCACCCAAATCAGTGGTCCAATTGCGTGACCGAGGAAACGGTGTGAGAGGACAAAGGAGACCCCTCCCCCTCTGTTTCCTGGCACTCCTGTGGCCGCTAGTGCCTGGAAGCCCGTTGAGATGCATTGCACGAGCGCGCCGACCACGGCCCACACTATGACCAACGCCAGGGTGGTTTTGGCTTGCGACAATACAACTGCGCCAGCCATCGATAGNAGGAGCGCTAGAACTGTGGCGCGCTTGGCACCGGTTCGNTCAATGATCGCACCCCATCTTGGTGTTAACACCACTGCGGTCAATGAACCAGTGATCAGTAACACACCGGTGGCAGATCCAGACAAACTGAGGACGTCTCGACCGACGAGAGCTACTAAAAGCTGCACTCCACCTGGACCTATGGATTGAGTCAGCGCTACTAACCCCAACAGGAACATCCGTCGATTCAGAACTGAGCGCATGCCTACCACGACGGGGCCTTCAGACGTTCGGCCTTTGGGAAGCATCCAACTTAGGGTTGCTGCCACCACAGCAATTGCCACAAAAGCCCACCTCCAGCCAACGTCGGCGGCGACACCTCCGACCAACATGCCCAAAACCCCGCCGATTGCCTGAAAAGCCGCGTAAGTGCCGATCACACGACCTATTCGATCTTTTGGGGCGAGATCGGTAAGGCTTGCTATGAGTAGTGGGGTCATAAACGCATTGACCACCCCTTGTGCGGCTCTACCTCCAAAAAACAACCACAACGAGGCACCAGAAGCGCAACTCAATGACGCCAACGCGTATAGAAACACTGCGACCCGGATAGTTCGCCCCCTACCCCATTTTTCGCCAAGCGTTCCTGAGACCAAGAGAAGCGTCGCGTAAGGAAAAAAGTAAGCGCCGAACCCCCATGCAATCGTTGCTGTNGTCGTGTCGAANGCCTCTCTCAACTCGGGAATCATTGGGGACAGCACCGAACCGCCGAACGGTCCGAGAATCCCACACACGAACAGCGGAACCAGCCGGCGTTCNGCAAATAGGGCTTTCACCTAGGGGCCTTGAGCGTCATCTCGTCGAGACGGTAGCTGCAACAGACCTACTCTGCTTGGCTGACCTCACGTAATCGTCCGTCGGTCACGTCATAAACAAATCCGCGCAGGTAGCTGGCGTCGACAAACGGAGTCACTATTAGGCGCTGCATCGACTGGCGAGTATCGCCGTAGGGATCAGTGAACGGCTCCAGTGACCATCGAGGCTTAATCCCAAGTTCAGCTTCAAGGTCGGCTTTGAACTCATCTTCACTGACCTTTTGAAGACCACAATCGGTGTGATGCAAAAGAACGATTTCTTGGGTACCCAAAAATCGTTGAGATAAACACAAAGACCGAATGACATCATCAGTGATGACACCACCTGCGTTCCGCAAAATGTGCGCTTCACCGTTTTCCAGACCCAAAATCTTGAAAATATCCATGCGCGAATCCATACATGCCACCACCGCTAATTTCATCGCTGGGGCGACTGCCAGGTCTCCGTCTTCGAAGCTTCCCGAAAATCGCTCGTTGTGAGCGACAAGTTGGTCAGCTGAGGGAACGAATTCTTCGGTCACATCTGTTGAAGGTACCGACCTTTTTGACCGAATTTGCGTCAAATTAGGTCCTGTATCAGGCTGTGTTGGAAGTTGCGGAGCAAGTCGTCAGGAACTGTTCGGCTTGCTTCCATGGGAGGGGANGTTGATTATGCACATCAGTATTGCCGGCTTTTTTGGTAATTCGCCGCGTCGAGGTTTGTCATTCGCTCGAGATTTCGCTCAGGCCCTTGAAGAGTTAAATTTTCGAACCCTGTCGTTACCTGAGCACGTTGTCTTCTTCCCAACCTATGAATCCGATTATCCGTACACCGATGATGGTGAGCCGAATTGGGGGCCAGACACTGGCATATTTGACCCGCTGTTCGTTGCTCAAGCGTTAGCTCTTACGACGACGAAGCTGCGTTTCATTACCGGAGTCCTAATTTTGACCCAACGACCGGCACTGCTGACGGCCAAAGAGGTTTTGACTCTGGATCACTTCACCGATGGTCGTTTCGAGCTGGGTGTCGGCTCTGGGTGGTCTTGGGAGGAATACAGCGCTCTCGGTGTTGATTTCGCGAGACGGGGACGACGCTTGGACGAATACATTGAAGCTCTTCGGGTGGCATGGACCGATGACCGGGCAACCTACACAGGAGAATTTGTTCACTTCGAGAACGCTGTCATGAATCCCAAACCGATCACTCCCGGTGGTCCACCGATCATTATTGGCGGGGATTCACCAGCAGCGATGAGACGTGCCGCCGTTTTAGGAGATGGTTGGTACGGATGGTGGGCTCAGCCAGACATCAAGGCTCATCTCGGGCAGCTTGGCGAAACTTTGAACGCGCACGGACGCGACTTGAGTGACGAAGATTTCGATTTCAAATTGGGTCTTCCGTTGTCTGAGNTCAACCCAAGCGANATTGAAGCGAAAGTNNAACTTGCGGCGTCACTTGGCGTGGATGAATTAATCCTGGCCCCGCCTATACCTACGAAAGACTTCAGCACTCATTTGCAGTTGGTNGCTCAAGCCGCCGGGTTGGTTTAGTCAGGAATCTTCAGGGTTTAATGGNGCGGCATTGTCGTGTGTCTTGACGATCGAAACTCTGTTCGCGACCCCTAGAACACGGTCGTTCCAGTCAAGAACAGGGAGCAGGTCCGTGTTGCCGTTCTCCAACATTTGCATTCCTTCTTCAAGAGTCGCCCCCGGGTGGGCGACGGGGTGATCCTCTCTGAGGATCTCAGAAACCTTCGCATCCGGGGATTCTTGGAGTTTTGCCTCGGCATCTTTGAGATACGCGACTCCTTGCAGGGCACGATCCGCGCTGACGACCAACAACATCTCTTCTCGCCCTCGTTTCATTGTTTCGATTGCTTGCCGCAGCGAAGCTGTTTTTTGGGTTGCCGCATATTTGGCTTCNGCNGCCCCTACCAGTGGGACTTGGCTCATCAACTGGTCTTCNCCCGATGTTTGGAAACCTAAAGCATCCTTACGNCGCAGTTTGACTTCGTAAATGGAGTCTTTCTTGATTGCGGTATACGCGACTGTTGCTGCCGCGCAGGCAGCCATAAGCGGCATTATCAGTCCGAAGTCGTTCGTCATCTCGAAAACAATGAAAATGCTCGACATCGGAGCTTGAGCGGCTGCTGCGAAAACTGCGGCCATTCCTACTACTGCATAGGCACCAGCCGGTGCGGTGGAATCGGGGAAAAGCTGGTTGACAATTTCCCCATATGCGGATCCCAAAAGGGCCCCGATGAACAGTGAAGGGGAGAAAATTCCCCCTGACCCTCCTGAACCCAATGTCAATGCGGTCGCAAGCATCTTGGCGACTATTAAGAAAAGTAAGAAACGGAATGCAAACTCACCAGCGAGGGCTTTATCGATGCCGCCGAGCCCTGATCCCAAAAGATCNATTGAGATCGCGCCCAAAATCCCGACCNTTACGGCGCCTATAGCGGGTCGCAGATCAGCCAGTACCGGAAGAGCGTCGAATCGATCCTCAACGAGGTACAGCANCCTCACAAACCCGACAGCGACAACTGCTGCCACGATCCCCAAAACGGCGTATAGGACAAGTTCGCTGGGATGAATGAGTTGATGCACTTCGGCAGTAAGTACTGACTCATCACCNACCAGGACTCGCCATACTGCGTTCGCCGCTACCGCTGAAATGACCACCGTGGAGAATCCACGTGCTGTGAAGGATCGCAAGATCACTTCAAGCGCGAAGAAGACACCTGCGAGGGGGGCGTTAAAGATNGCGGCAATGCCAGCTGCTGCCCCGGCTGCTACGAACGTTGACCGTCGACGATCTGACATTCTGAATGAACGAGCCAGGGTTGAACCTAACGCTGAGCCNATTTGAACGATTGGTCCTTCTCGACCAGCGGAGCCTCCTGAACTNATNGTGAGAGCGGAAGCTATCGCCTTCACCGANGCGACTCGNGTCCGAATCCTTCCCCCTCGACGGTTGACTGCTTCCATTACTTCTGGNACTCCATGTCCACGGGCTTCGGNNGCAGCTCGCGTTACCAACGGGCCGACAAGTAACCCGCCGAGCACAATTCCGGGCATAAATTTGAATGGGCCAAGGTCNNTTGACCAGTNTGCTATTCGTCCAAANACTTCCTCGTGGAGGTAATCGATCAGGTAATGAAAGCCAACCGCNGCCAGTCCGCCAACGAGCCCNACNATCANNGCCATAAAGGCGAATGTTTGGTTTTCGGTCAGACGAATTCCTGCGAGTTGTCGACCGAAGGTACGAACTTGAAAAATTCGTCCGAGGACAAAGCGAGCGCGTTGAGGCATTAATGGACGACGGTAGCTGTTCCCTATTTAATCTGCCCCTTAAAACACCTAGAAATAGGGCTCAANTTATTGTTANGNCTACTTAACATTTGATCGTCATNGTTCGTACAAGCTGGCTGATAGGGTCATGGCATGGCGTACGAACCAACTGAACATCATCCTGCTTTCGAGGAATACAGCGAAGCGATCTTTGAACTCGCTGAAGATGGGGTACCTGTAATTCAGGCAAGGATCTCTGAACGCCTCGAGGTGTCCCGACCTGCGGTAAGTGAAATGGTCCGACGCATGGAGCGCGAAGACCTCGTCGAGGTGAAAGATGATGGGGAGATCACACTCACGGGTGAAGGTAAAACGTTAGCGACAACGATTGTGCGTAGGCACCGACTGGCGGAGTGCTTCCTGACCGANGTGCTCGGTCTGAACTGGACAGATGCACATAGTGAGGCCGGTCGATGGGAACACGTGATTTCGCCAACAGTNGAAACAGCAATGTTNAAAGTGCTCGGTGAACCNCANACCTGCCCCCACGGAAACCCGATTCCAGGAAGNGGNTACAAAGAACCAACAGGGGCAGTTGTCTTATCCAAGATTGANGCNGGNGACCCCTTCACAGTGGTGCGGATACCTGAAGAGTTGGAGTGGGAANCCGGTCAGCTTGAATTTCTTGAAAGTACTGGCCTCATGCCTGGCCGCTCTGGGGTTGTGTTGTCCTTTGCTCCCGATGGAACAGCAACGGTTGACGTGGGCGACACTCCATTTGGAGTTGGTGGCCCAACAGCGGACCGTATTGTCGTAACTCCCGGCGTATGACGGCATCCGCTGCGCGCGGGGTCATGATTCAAGACCTTGAACACTCTTATGACGAAGATCCGGTATTGCATGGAGTGAGTCTGGATGTCGCGACTGGTGAGTCACTTGCTCTTTTGGGCCCGAGTGGCTGTGGAAAAACGACATTGCTGAGACTCATCGCAGGCCTCGAGCGGCCGTCGTCAGGATCTATCACAATCGGTGAGGATCTCGTCGCTGGAGACGCCTGGGTGCCACCCGACCGTCGACGAGTAGGCATGGTATTCCAGGACTGGGCGTTATTCCCGCACCTGTCGGTCGCCAAAAACGTCGCCTATGGACTCACAAAATCATCAACGAGAGACACTGAAGTAGCTGCGGCGCTTGAGATGATGAACCTGGCCGANTTNGCGGACCGNATGCCCGCGACGCTGTCCGGAGGACAACAACAANGAGTAGCTCTCGCTAGGGCGCTCGCACCTCGACCCGGCATCCTTCTCTTAGATGAACCGTTTTCCAATCTCGATACCAGTTTGCGGATCGAAGTTCGAACCGAAGTCCGTCGACTTCTCGCAGACCTTGGAATTACNTCAATATTTGTGACCCACGATCAAGATGAAGCATTTATCGTCGGAGACCGCGTTGCAGTTATGCGCCAGGGCGAAGTCGTTCAAACTGATTCTCCGCAAGTNCTNTACCATCACCCAGTTGANCAATGGACTGCAGAATTTGTGGGCACTGTCTCGGTCCTCAAGGGTGAAGCAACTGCGGGGATGGCGACCTGCTCATTAGGTTCTGTCGCTGTGGACCCCCAACTTGATGGTTCTGTCGATGTGGTAGTTCGACCTGAAGAACTATCGATTCGCGCGGGTGGTGATGGTGAGGTTCAGTCAATTGAGTACTACGGCCATGACTCCATGATCTTCGTGACCNTCGGGAACGAGCAATTACGTGTCCGATNCGGACCGTCAACNANCTTTGTTCGTGGGGACCAAGTTCACGTGACNTTTAATAGCGACCAAGCNCTGGCCTTTAAGTCTGAGTGACNCCCNNCTANGCGGCGTTAATCTCCCGNTATACGGCAGGCACNACGTTTCGCAGNTANCGGCCAAGCTTGATGAAGCTNTCACCAGTGGTGCGAAAGTGGTAACTGATCGGCACTTCTTGATACCGAAAACCTTTTGCCAAAAGGTCCAGAGTGAGCACTTGCGCGTAATTGAAGTCGTGAATAATTTCGGCGTTTCGAGCTGCTGAGAAAGAGAGGGCCCTATAACCGGACTGACCATCGGTAATTCGTTGACGCGCTACAAGCTGTAGCGCTCGAGTCAGAACATGGTTTCCAAAACGACGATGGGGTCGCATGTGATCGATGCGACCCAAGAAGCGGCTCCCAATGACGTAGTCCGCGTCTCCATTCAGAATCGGTTCAACGACGTTAGCGAGTTCTTCTGGGGGGTATTCACCATCGGCATCACAAAAAACAACCGCTGCGGCCTCGCGTTCAACACCGATTCGCAGACCCACACGCACCGCTGCTCCGAGACCTTGATTCTCACCGAGCTGAACTACTTCGGCTCCGCTTTCCTGGGCACATGCGACGGTTGAGTCCGCCGAGCCGTCATCAACAATGATCAATTCGACCCGACGACCGTGAACCTGCTCTGGTACGCGATCAATACAGCCCGATACCGCTTCCTCTTCGTTATATGCAGGCATAAATAGCAGCACCGGGGCGTCAGCCGCGATTGATTCAGAAGCNAGCTTCTGTTCGGTCTTATTGAGGCGGAATCTGCCGACAAACGACGGTGCTGGGACAAATGCTGCGGTAACACCGACCAACAGTGAGTAGGCGGTTTTGAGCGCGTGCGCCCCCAACGCAGCGATCAGCGCCGCTTCGGGGTCATATCCAAGCACGACATAAGCAGCCACCGCTGCGGCTTCATAAGTGCCGAATCCTCCGGGAGCGATCGCCGCAATTTGAGCNGCNACCGCAACGGTTGTGACCAGGATCGCTTCGGACCAGGAAAGATTGATTCCAACCCAAGTCGCTACCTGACGGACAAGAATCGATTCGGCGAGCCACGCAACCGTAGACAGACCGAGGGCGATTACGCCTGGTCGCACAACATCTGGCCGGCGTTGAGCGACCTTGGATAGCCATCGCCAGCCAACCAACGCGACTCCGACAACCAGGGCAAGCAGGAGCCATCCCGCTAAACCGACTAATCCAAAGAAGGCGCTCGGGGCAACGAGCGCACCCAAACCAACAACTGCGAGCATGTCTGCTGAACGGAGCGTGACTGTGGAGACAGTCGCTGCTTCGATTCCGACACGCTGACGGCGAACCACGCTTATCACGCGCAGCGGTTCCCCTAAGCGGAAGGGCAACACATGGTTCGCCCCCAGTGACAAATGGATAGCGGCCAGGGCTTGGCTAAATGGCAATTCAGGCAAGACGCGTTGCCAAGCAATAGCTCGCAGAACAAAGGCTATTCCGAACGCTGCCAAGGCGCCGATAACTCCGGCTGGTTGTTCCGCGGCCTGCTGGGCTGCTTGTCGAAAAGCTGATCCATCAACATTCGGCACAACGACAAGCGCCGCTGCTAGACCCACAACGACACCAACGAAAACGACGGCTTTGGTCGATAAACGCTCCCGCAATATCGACATGAAGTTCATGTCACACACTCTACGGCGTAAAGCAGGCTTTACATCTTTCCTCAAGAGTGGATAGGTTTACTGATTATGCTGAACCGCTTACTCCCCCTCCTTATAACACTGACCTTCGTTGCCGCCGCGTGCGGTGGCTCCGAGCAATTACAAATCGACGGGTTAGCCGCAGAAATTAACCCCGAAGAATGTGTAGATGGCTCTGGCAAAGAGGTCACTATTTACTCAGGTCGTACTGAAAATCTCATCGAGCCTGTTCTTGAGGCCTTCGCATGCGCGACGGGCATCAGCGTTCAGGTCCGCTGGGGAAGTTCGACACAACTAGCTCTTCTGATCGGCGAAGAAGGTAACCGCAGTCCCGCTGATGTTTTTCTAAGTCGTTCACCGGGACCAGTTGGCTTTCTTGAATCAAAAGGTCTTCTTGGGACCATTGATGACTCAGTCCTCAACCTTGTTGGTGAAGAAAACCGGTCAGCCGAAGGGTCCTGGATCGGATTCTCCGGTCGAAAGCGAGTTCTCGTCCGCAACATTGACCTTGTCTCAGACGCAGAGCTTCCATCTTCTGTATTCGACCTGACCGAAGAGAAGTGGCGAGGCAAAGTAGCGATCCCAGGAACCAACGGTTCTTTTGTGGATTGGTTCACCGTCTTTCGTGACCAATACGGAACTGATGTAGCTGCTCAATGGTTGAACGATATGGTGGACAACGACGCCCGTTACTACCCAAACAACCGCTCAATTGTCGAGGCAACGGGTCGTGGCGAAATAGAGATGGGCCTTGTGAATCACTACTACAACTATCAAGAAGTGGCGGCTGCCGGAGACGAGCACCGGGCGCGAAACCACGACCTTGACGACGACGACATTGGTTCTCTCCTCATCATTACCGCTGCCACTGTCTTGGATTCGGCGGAGAATTCCGGGGCAGCAAACGAACTACTTGCCTACCTCCTAACAGAGCCGGTGCAGAGTTACTTCACCAACAGGACCTTCGAATATCCACTTGCAGCGGGCGTCCAACCCAACGCGGCGCTACCGAAACTCTCAGCGCTCGAAATCGGTTCGGTTGATTTCGATGCTTTGGGTGGCGGCTTTGAAGAAACCGCCAAAATCATCGAAGCGAGCGGTATACAGAACCAATGACCCGAACGCGAGCGCCAAGGGAACTTCGGGTTATTGGCCTGATTTGTTCCCTAGCGTTCGCTTTCCCCGGGCTGTACCTAATTTGGAGAAATTTCACGTCTGGGGCGGACCCCTTAGGTCTGCTATTCGCCAAGGAAACATTGGAACCATTTTGGCGGACTGTTCGACTCGCAGTTCTAGTGTCGTTATCGGCGGCAGGTTTAGGTACCGCGCTGGCTTGGTGCACCACCAGAACCGATCTTCCTTTCCGGCGATTGTGGCGCATATTGCTCCCTATACCGTTAGTGTTCCCAACTTTTATTGGAGCAGCCGCGTTCATTAGAACTCTGAATCCAGGTGGACTCGCAAATGACATCTTCGGATCAATTGGGATAAACGAGACTCCTGAACTTCGCGGTCTNTTCGGTGCCTGGTTTGTNTTGACATTGTTCTGCTATCCGTACGTGTATCTGCCGGTCGCTGCTCGTCTACGTCAACTGCCCGGGTCATTTGAGCAAAGCGCACTCATTTTGGGTGACACAGCCCCGCAGGCTTTTCGACGAATCGTGTTGCGTCAAATATCAGGGTCGTTGACTGCTGGCACGCTCTTGGTGTTCCTGTACACAATCAGTGACTTCGGTGCCGTGCAATTAATGCGATACGACACGCTCACCAGGGCAATTGAATCCAATTATCTAGCTCGTCCTCCTATGGCGTTCGCCCTAAGTCTCATCTTGTTGATTTTTGCTGGTCTAGTTGTTTTGGCTGAAAGATCNGTGAACCGTCGTTTGCCTGAAGTAAAGAGTCGCCGAGTATCACAACCGATGACATATGTGTTGGGTCGCTGGAAAGCTGCTGCCACAGCTTTGGTNGGCGGAACATTGCTGTTTGCTGTGTTAGCNCCAACTATGGCACTGGTTGACTGGGCAGCTGACGGCCTACTACGAACACAACGAGGGGGTCGCCCTTTGACAATTGACCCCTCAAAAGTGATCGAGGCAACGACAAACACGCTGTCCTCCAGCGTTATTACTGGTTTCGTGGCTCTCATGGCCGTGACACCAATCGCCTTCTTGGTGGGTCGGTATCGCGATCGAATTGGACGCATGACACATTCGGTAGTGATCGCGACCTTCGCGATACCCGGTATTTTGATCGCGCTCTCGCTTCGATTCTGGACGATCCGGTCAGGTTTCTTCGGGGATCTGTTGTATGACTCAATGGCACTGCTCATCTTCGCGTATGTAGTTCGCTTTGCTTCGCTGGCCATGGGAACTGCTTTAGTTGCCGTCAAAACAGTGCCGGATGGTCTTCATGACGCGGCGTCGACGCTCGGTGCCGATAGGTGGAGGCGCTTCCGGAGCGTGGACCTGCCTGTAATGCGCCCTGGCCTACTGGCCGCTGGTGGTTTGGTCATCTTGTCGACGATGAAAGAATTGCCGATAAGCCTCATAGTCGCACCTATTGGTTTCCCCACATTGACGACTCGTATTTTCGGATCCTTTGAGGATGCCTTCGTCGCGGAGGCAGGAATCATGGCAGTGGTACTCGTTTGCTCATCCGCGCTTCTATCGTGGTTCCTTGTGCTCCGACGCGCTGACCACCTCTAAAGACATGATGAAACCTGGGAGCGGACGTCTCACTGGACTTATGTTCGTGGTGGCCTTGACCGTATCCCTTGTTGCTGCACTCAGCATTCAGGCTCGCGCCACCTACAACGCTCAGGTAACAGCAGACGAACCTCAGTACCTGATTACTGCCCTCAGTCTCGGGGAAGATTTCGACTTAGATATCTCAGACGAACTTGAAGCCGAGCGGTTTCGTGATTTTCATGAAGTGAACCTGAACCCTCAAACAATCGCGCTCGATGACGCCGGTTTAAAGATCAGCCCTCATGACCCTCTCCTGCCGTTACTGCTTGCACTACCAATGAAGCTGGGTGGGTGGGAATTAGCAAAGGCCACCCTCTCACTCATTGCCGGTATCACAGCAGCAGCAACTTTGTGGTTGGCGGTGCGCCGATTCAACGTGGGGACTTCAACCGCGGCATGCGTTGTCACTGCCCTTTTCTGTGCATCCCCCCTGACGAGTTATGGGTCTCAGGTGTACCCAGCCATGCCGGCTGCGCTTTGTGTTGTCCTGGGCGTTGCTGGAGTTACTTCAAGGTCGTCTCAACCTTGGTCGTGGATCGCCGTCGCCATGATCGTTTGTTTGCCATGGCTCGGGGTTAAATACGTTCCTTTGGCCGCAGTGCTCGCCATTTTTTTGGTTTGGAACAAAAAGTCATTACGTGACGTAACGCTTAATTTGCAGTTATTGGCTCTTGTTTTCTCTGCTGCGGTCTATCTAGTGGTTCATTATCGGATCTATGGAAGTTGGACGGTGTATGCAACCGGAGATCATTTCGTCGATAGCGAGTGGATGGTTGTTGGTAACTCACCCAACTACGCGGGCCGCACAAGACGCCTCCTGGGTCTAATTGTCGATCGCAGATTTGGTATCGCGGCTTGGACTCCGACTTATGTGATACTTCCGCTGGTACTCACCCGAACGATCCGACGCAGAGATGAACATTGGCAACTGGCTACGAGCCTCTGCGTTGTTTGTTGGGGCATCGCTACTTGGATTGCCTTGACCATGCATGGGTGGTGGTGGTCCGGTCGACAGATAGTTCCAATTCTTCCCCTTGTAGTCATTTTGCTTGCGGCTGCAGTTGACAAAAACCGTCGTGCTCTTCAGGCAGTGGTTCTGACTTCTCTGCT
>PAVP01000050.1 GCA_002713975.1 Acidimicrobiaceae bacterium
CGAGTAAAGGCACCGAATTGAGTTCGCGCGTTGAAATTGTGGCCTTTAAGCGGCATCAGGTGACAAGCCTGGGATTGCGTTGGTGCTTCAGCGCTTGAAATCCTATTTTGTTACACATGCAACCTGTCGCAACCGGGGCCCTCATCGGCATTGATATTGGAGGAACTAAAACCCTGGGCGTCGCGCGTAGCGATACAGGAGAGGTCCTCGGGAAAACCTTTGAACCGACCCGAGAAGGACTTGATATCGCTAGCCACGCGGTCGAGATGTACTACGCCTTAAGAGACAACGTGAGCGAGTCGGGGATCAGCGTTTCGTCACTAGGTATTGGAATTGCAGGTCTTGTCGATGTAAGCGGACGACTGCATCGAGCGCCCAATTTGGTCAACGCTGATGGACTTGAAATCTGGCAATTAGTGGAATCAGAGATCGATGTTCCGGTTCATGTGGACAACGACGTTAATTGTGCTGCCCTGGCCGAAATTGATAGCGGTGCAGCCACGGGAGTCCAGAACGCGTTATTAGTAACGCTTGGCACTGGTATTGGAGGTGCCCTAATTGTGGACGGAGCGGTTCACAGAGGTGCTTTCGGAATGGCCGGCGAGCCTGGGCACATGGTGATTGAACCCAATGGGCTGTTGTGCGCTTGTGGCATGAATGGGTGTTGGGAGGCCTACGCCTCTGCCACAGGACTGCGCAATCTTGCTATCAGGCGGGCGAAAGACGGCCACTTAGAAGAGATAAGTGAGGCAATACAAGGAGACTTTGAGGGAATCACCAGCGAGGACGTCACCCAAACAGCAAGTCAAGGTGACAAGCAATCGCTTGCAGTGGTCGATGAATTTGCCCGATGGGTTGCAGTCGGGTTGGCCAATTGTGCCGCTTTGCTTGACCCAGAAATGATTATTGTTGGCGGTGGACTAGTCGCTGAGTGGCATCTTTTTGGACAAAAAATTGATGATTCGTTCCATGAGTTGCTGCTCGCATCAGGCCAACGGAGTTTCATTCCTATCAAGCCGACCGAAAATGGTGAGGTGGCTGGAGCGTTAGGAGCATGTCTGTTGGGGAGAACGCAATGACGGAGAACAAAATCGAGAAGCTACTCAAATGGCGAGAGAATGTGCCCCCTGGGCGACTTGTAAACCCGGGAGTCCCACCATTTGATTTACTCAACGCATCTGAATGGTCAGTTATTGACGAATCCCCGGGGAAACTCGAATTGATGTGTGAACTTCCCGAAGAAACGCTCAACCCAGCAGGACAGCTCTTTGGAGGGTTCACTGCCGCCTATGTCGATATCGCCTGCCTCTATGCGGCCCAAAGTGACGTTGGAGAAACTCCAGGTTTTCAATCGACCATCAATATGCGAGTCGATTACTTCGAAGCTATTACCCAAAGTCCATTTCGTATCACCGGTGAAGTTATCCATCGTCGAGGAGAAACGCGTCTAGTTGAATGCAAGATGTACCAAGCAGAGACACTGGCCGTGTATGCCATCACAACAATGAGGCACCAGCCACTCTCACAGGTCCTGTGACAGTGCGGCCATAGCCGCAAAAAGTACACTTTCTAGCTGGGTAGGCGGCATCTTTAAGGGTCCGGTGCGAATCCAAGTCCAGCCAAATCGACCGATAGGGTCATGCAATGAAAAGGTTTTTCATCGGAAGCCTCGTATTGATTTTGTTTACAGCGTGTTCTTCTGCATCAAACGTGGAACGTGAGGCAGAGGACAGTCAGACCACAACAACGAACTCCGTCAACGAAGTAGCAGATGAAACACAGCCAACGGAAGCAACAGTGGCGGCGAAACCACCTGAATTGGTGCGACTTGAAGATGCCTGGGATTTCGCTGCGTCTAGACCTGGGACTGATATAGGCCAGGTCTTCCAATTGTTTCGTCTTAAACAATCTCTGGGCCCAAAGAACCTTGCTTGTTACGATCCCGAATCAGGCGATGTTTGTGAGCAGATCGTCGAGGCAATCAATGTCGTAGGGCTAACCGAACAGCAACTCGCGGTGCTTCTAGATTCGTTAGAACTTCCGTATCGAGTCGTTGAGCGCGATTGTGAGCCATTGATGCTTACCAAAGAGTTCGTGGCAGGCAGAGTGAATGTTTCGGTCTTTGAAGGTGTCGTTACCGGCTGGGCCTCGGAAGGCGGACAGAGTTTCTGGGATGAAGGAAGCTGTTGACGAAAACTTTTCAGGATCACGAACAAGCTGCTAGCGATCCGTCGGTTTCATTTTCAAAACCCGAAGAGTTCAATCCCCGATTTCGAGTTGCACACGTTCGTCGTAGAAACAAAGCAATCCGCTTATAGCGGACATCGCTTCAATAGGTGTCTCGTAACTCCACACAACGTCCTCTAAATCATGGTCTTCCAGTTTGATACTCCAGTAGCGAGCATCGCCTTTATGGGGACAATGGGTGACGCTTTGAGAAGGGATTAAGAGCTCCATGTCGACGTCCTCACGAGGGAAATAATGTCGAGGTGGGAGGTTCCCCTCTAGAAGTAACTGGACCGACGATGATCGCGCCACGGTTCTTTCGCCGACGCTTACTCGTACCTGACTCTCTAGTTTTTGAACCTGTATATGACTTTCCACAAGGCCATGTTAGATCGCTGACGCTACTGGCAGACGATATAAGTAAAGGTGAAATCAGAGGTTCTACATATATTCCTTCACCCAGTGCCTAAGCGAGTCGTCCGATGGACGCGAGATTGTGGTTTATTGCGTCGGCAGCTACCTAAGTAGCGTTGCAACGAGCGAACTTCGCTTCACAATGCCTGAAGCCGGACCTCTGTCCTGTTCGGGGGCTTTTCTGCATGGAATGGTCTTCAGTAAATATCGTATGGAAAAAGAAAACCTAACAGTGCAGCCAGATGCACAGAAGAAACTACGGAGAACAAGGTGGATCAATCCAAAATAGGTGACTTGTCAAAACGAATTATGGGCGCCTACGAGGGAGCCCTAGTGTCGGGCATGATTTATCTCGGTGACGAAATGGGTCTCTACCGAGCAATGCATGAGCAAGGCCCGATTACAAGCGACGAGGTCGCGAAAGGAGCAGGCCTCCACGAACGCTTTGTTCGAGAGTGGTTATCCCTTCAAGCAGCAGCGGGTCTCATCGCATACGAGGGGGATGGCCTGTTTCATTTGTCGTCCGAAGCTGGGCTGTTACTAGCGGAAGAAGACGAGATCAGGTCGATGGCGCGATGGTTCGACAACTTCCCGCAACGGACAGCCCTTCTCTCAGAAATTCCGCGGTCTTTTAAAACTGGTATAGGTATTTCTTGGTCTGACATAGAAAAGGGAGGCACCTCAGGTCGAGTTCAATGGATGGAACGCCAGCTCCGTCCCTGGTATGAACAGATCCTCGTTCAGGAAGTACTTCCAGAACTTGACGGCCTTATAGACGAGTTGAATAGTGGCGTTAGCGTCGCAGATGTGGGTTGTGGAAGTGGTGTAGCGGTCGTAACAATGGCCGGAGCGTTTCCAACATCAGAGTTTCATGGCTGGGAAATAGCGCCTTTAGCACTCGATCGCTGCAGAGAAAACGCGATTCAATCGGGAGTTACGAACGCATTCTTTCATGACGTGCGTGACCACAGACTGCCCGAAGACAACAGCTTTTCGTTTATAGCGACATTCGATTGTGTTCACGACATGACTTCACCCGACGAGTTAGCTAGCGCTATCTTCAGCTCAATGGCTCCGGAGGGTCGATGGTTGATAGTTGACCCCACAAGTAAGGGCAGCTTGGAAGAGAATATAAAGATGCCTCTAGCTGTGTTTGGGTACGCAGCATCAGTAGCGGGTTGCCTGCAGTCCGCCATGAGCGAACCTGGCGGGGCGGGCCACGGCGTTTTTGGTCTCCCTGCGCCTGAGATGCGAGAGCTAACTGAAAGGGCCGGATTCACTCGTTTCCGTCAGCTAGATATCGAACACGCGATGAACAGCTACTACGAAGTGCGTCCTTGAAATAATCGGACAGCTTGGAATTCATCTGGAGGTGATGAGACTTCGCACCTGCAGCATCATCTGGCTACGCTTCATGCGTTGGTCGCGGTCCCGATAACTTAACGATCCTCAGGAGCAATGCTGATGAATGACTCAATGGTTGCGCAACAGTCAACTGATGACTCGACTCTCATCCATGAAGAACCCGATTACGAAGTGGTGGTAATTGGGGCTGGAGTTGGTGGTATCTATCAGATCAAACGACTAATCGACTTGGGGGTGAATGCGACAGTTCTTGAAGGAGACCCGGATTTAGGGGGCACTTGGTATCGGAACCGATACCCAGGAGCCCGCTTTGATTCTGAAAGCTTTACCTACGGGTACTCGTGGGATCAAGAGATCCTTGATCAGTGGCATTGGAAAGAGATGTTCTCACCGCAGCCCGAGACTCTGAAGTATCTGAACTTTGTTGCGGACAAGTTCGGATTGCGCGATCACATGCAATTCAACTGTTATGTCGAAAAGATGGTTTTTGACGAGAACGAGTGCGTTTGGAGTTTGTCGCTTAAAGATGGCCGAGAGATCAGCAGTCGATTTGTCCTGACTGCCATAGGTCTGCTTTCTGTGCCAACCCTGCCGCGTATAGAAGGAATCGACGACTACAAAGGCGAGGCGTTCCATACCTTTGATTGGCCGAAGGAGCCACTCGACCTCGAAGGTAAGCGAGTGGCGGTAATCGGCACAGGGGCAACCGCTATTCAACTCATACCCGAAGTTGCTAAGGAAGCAGANCATCTNACTGTNTTCCAAAGAAGAGCTAACTGGGCAGCGCCGNTNAACAACAGCGAGATCTCCGAAGAAGAGATGGCNGAAATCCGACAACGNTANGACGAAATTTTTGCCACNTGTGCNCGAACTCCCGGNGGATTCGAACACGAACCGGATCGTCGAGGNTTTTACAGCGTTCCCGAAGAGGAACGACGCGAACTNTGGGACCGTCTNTATGACGGACCAGGTTTTGGAATTTGGCTNCAAAATTTTGTNGAGATTTTTATGGATGAAGATGCAAATGCGGAATTCTCTGAATACATCGCTGAACGCATCCGCGGACGGGTTGACGACCCTGAATTGGCCGAAAAACTTATTCCCAAAGACCACGGTTTTGGAATACAACGCGTTCCTTTGGAAACCAATTATTTTGAGGCCTATAACCGAGACAATGTCTTATTTGTAGATGGGAGTGAAACCCCAATACAGAGGATTACAGAGACCGGTGTCCAAACCAGCGGTGAACACTACGAGTTCGATGTGATCGTATATGCGACCGGGTTTGACGCATTTACGGGTGCATTCGACAGAATCGATATCCGTGGAGTTGATGGCCAATCATTGCGAGATAAATGGTCTGAAGGGCCAGTGACCTACTTAGGGTTGCTTGTTCATGGCTTCCCGAACTTGATAATGATTTCTGGCCCCCAAACAGCAGCCACCAATTTTCCTCGCGGAGCTGAATTAGCTGTCAACTGGGCCACTGAACTGTTGGAACACCTCTGGAGTTCAGACAAGGGCAGGGTTGAAGCAACGATGACCGCGGAGCAGAGTTGGTTCGAGCATGTCGCAAAAATGTATGAACCATTTTTGTTGAGAAAGGCTCAAAGTTGGATCACCGGATACAACTCGAACCTCGACGGACACGAATATGGCAAGACGCGCTACAACATTTATAACGGCGGTGGACCGAAATATGCCGACCGGCTCCAGGAAGAAGCTCAAGCAGGATATGCAGGAATAAACATCGAATAGAGCCGATCGCGAGCACTATTCGTAGGCAGTGGAGGTGGCGGGAATCGAACCCGCGTCCCCCGGCGTTTCAATGAGTCTTCTCCGAGCGCAGTCACTTTGTGAGTTGTCGGGTTGCAAGCTGGTAGCGACCCCAGACCAAACAACCGTATCCGGCTAAAAGTCCCCGCAATCACACCGACGATGACTGAAGGCAAGCCTCTCAAATGAGGACCACCGCTACCCGAGAGGCTGAGGCAGTGGGGTCGTTACCCGTTACCTAAATTAGGCAGCGAGCGCCAGGTCATTAGTTTTGACATTGGCGTTTGTAAATGTTCCGGCTCTTTAACGTGGCTCCGGAGACCACGGCTCGCTTCTCTCATATCAACCGTCGAAGTCGAAACCGATCACCCCCGTGATCCGTCCAGATCAGGGCCTGGACCTTCGTAGTAGCGTACCGGCGAGTCCCACAGGAGATGCAAGCTACGGCTGGGGATGGAGAACTCCCTATTGCCCAGTGTTGAGGACGGCCTAGCGGTTCCTTCGAGACATTGCTCGGCGAGCTTCAAGGTCACTTTCACGTTTCCTAATTGCCTGCCTTTTATCGTATTGGCGGCGGCCTTTGGCGAGAGCCAATTCCAATTTCGCTCGCCCGTCCCGGAAATAGACAGATAGGGGAATAAGTTGAAGCGGCTCTTGTTCAGTTCGTGCGCGTAGTCGGTCAATTTCGACGCGATGTAATAGCAGCTTTCGTGGACGGTCTACAACGTGACCATTTTGGGCAGAAGAGTGACTCCAGGGCGAGATTTGCATGCCGAGAATCCACATTTCGTTATTGCGCACCCTTGCGAACGCATCAGCTAGTTGCACTGACCCTTCGCGAAGTGACTTAACTTCGCTTCCTTGGAGTACTAAGCCGCACTCGTAAGTGTCAAGCAGGTCGTAGTTGGCTCTGGCGCGCCTATTCGAAGCAACAATTTTCCGATCGCTATCGCCGTCACCGCTCATGTGAAGAAGGGTATCGGTACACCGTCCGGTCTTGAATCGCTGTTGAAGCACAGAACTGCTAGCTACGCTCTCAACGAATGGGAAACATCGCGACATGACAACTGAAACGAAAGTCACCGTATGGGTCCCGGGCGTCCTTCGTGTGCATACCGGCGGCGAATCACGTGTCATGTTGAATGCCTCGAATGTGAGTCAGATTTTGACGGAGTTGCTGAATCTCTATCCAGCACTTCGAACCCATTTACTTGACGACCAAGGAATGTTGTACCCGTTCATAACCATCTTTCGGAACGAAACGAATATTCGCGATTTGCGATCCTTGGATACACAGCTTGGTGATGGTGACGAGGTACGAATATTGCCGGCGGTAGCCGGCGGGTAGCGCAAAGCCGGCGAAGTTGAACTGCGACTGTTGTATAGATGAGGGATGGAATTTGAAGCCTGAGAGGATAATTTTTCGCATCGCTCACACGGAGTCGTAGGCGAGCGTAGCCTTACCTATGTGACGGGACTTTCGCTTACTGTTCTTGGATGCTCGGGAAGTTACGCAGCTGCGGGCCAGGCGTGTAGCGGATATCTCGTTCAATCCTCTGAGACGAATCTGTGGGTTGATTGTGGTCCTGGGACCCTTGCTAATTTGCAGCAAAATGTTGCGTTGAACCAAGTTGACGCCATTGTTGTTTCACATCATCACCCGGACCATTGTGCGGAGCTTCCGGTTGTGTACAACGCCTACAAGTACTTCACGTCCATTTCCGACATGAGAGTGATATCGACTTCTGATGTGAGGCGCGTCACCGATGCATTTCAACCTGACGGGGATAGCAGCGATTTCTTTAATTGGGAGATAGTCGCCGATGGTTCGGTTGCAGAAGTAGGAGACATCTCAATCTGTTTTTCTCAGACTGACCACCCAGTGGAGACTCTTGCTATGCGGTTCAGCTGCGGAGANGAATCGATTGTGTATACCTCAGATACGGGNNAGAACTGGTCGATCTCAGAACTAGGGTTTGACGCCAATATTGTTATAGGGGAAGGCACGCTGTTGGATAGCACAGCCGATCCGGCTATTCCGCACATCAGCTGCCGACACTTGGCAGCAGAGGCGAACGAAGCGGGAGCGAAAAAGCTCGTTGTTACCCATGTCCCGCCTGGGTCAGATCCGTTGAAGCATCTTGAGGAAGCATCGACTGTTTTCGAGGGCAGGGTTGAACTGGCAACGACAGGCCGTACCTTTTCAGCCACAAACAACTAAAGGAAATTCAATGCGTGTCGATGGCAGAGCCAATGATGATTTACGTCCTATCTCGTTCGAACGTAACTTCACNGACCAGACTCCAGGATCTGTGCTTGTGAGCTTCGGTCGCACCAAAGTTCTGTGCACGGTATCTATTGACGACGATGTTCCACGATGGATGCGAGGCAACGGGGAAGGTTGGGTTACCGCAGAGTATGCGATGCTTCCCGGATCTAGTGGAGAACGTGTTGGACGCGAAGCAAAAAAAGGGAAACAAAAGGGTCGAACACTTGAAATCGAGAGACTTATCGGACGTGCCCTCAGAGCCGTCTGCGATATGAAGGTGCTCGGCGAACGCGAAGTAACTGTTGACTGTGACGTTCTGCAAGCAGACGGGGGTACCCGAACAGCATCGATTTGTGGGGGGTACGTGGCTCTCCATGACGCGTTTAGTCGGCTAGTCGACGACGGAACTTTGAACGAACATCCACTGACTGACTATTGCGCGGCGATTTCTGTGGGCGTAGTGGGAGAAGAGCTTTGTTTGGATCTGCCATACGTCGAAGACGCAGGCGCCGAAGTTGATATGAACGTCGTGATGACAGGTGCCGGGAAATTCGTCGAAGTGCAAGGNACNGCCGAAGGAGAGCCGTTNGACAGNGAGCAGCTAGATGGATTACTTCGCTTGGCAGAAAAAGGCATTAGCGAGATTATTGATCTTCAACGGATGACTCTGTCCGAAAACGCAGATTGAAAACCGTGCTGTTGGTCATGGCTTCAGCCAACGCCCACAAGGCTAAAGAGATAGCCGAAATCCTCAGCGGTCACGACATCAAGCCACGACCTCATGACCTAGGAGACATCGTTGAAAACGAAANCACCCTTGAAGGTAATGCNCGNCTCAANGCCGTTGCGGTCTGCAACGAAACTGGNTTCCCCGCAGTCGCTGACGACACAGGCCTTGAGGTTGANGCGTTAGGAGGCCTNCCNGGGGTGCGGAGTGCACGCTTTGCCGGAGAGTCAGCAACTGATGATGAGAATCTGTCGAAGCTGCTAGATGAAATGCGGAAAGTTCCNGATGGTGAACGCACGGCACGTTTCCGCACTGTGGCGTTAGTGGTATTCCCTGACGGACGCGAAATTCTGGCGCACGGTTTAGTAGAAGGATCTATTACCTCAAGCCCCAGTGGCGGAGGCGGTTTCGGCTATGACTCCATTTTTGCCCCAGATGAAGGCCAAGGGCTGACCTTCGCTGAAATGGAACCAGAGGCTAAGAACTCCATCAGTCATCGTGGTAGGGCGTTTCGTTCATTAGCGAAGATGTTGGGGGACTGATTACCAGTGGCGTAAATCGATATCCCATTGATCTACCACTTCGCCTTTNGAAACCAGATGAAGCACCTGGTGTTTCGCCATCGTCGGGTCGATGTGAGCTGGTATTAAAGAAACCCGATCCCCAACTTTTAACGCCTTGTCTGGGACAAGATTCGTATGCTCGTCAGAACAAAACAAGATTTCTCCATCTAGCCAACTCGGATTGCCGTGATCCATCCCTTGCGCTTTAAGACCAGCGTCGCAGACGGCGAACTTTTCAGCCACCGACACAATNGTNGACTGNAGGAACAAACCTTGTNGAAAGGGCTGGTCGGTTTGTGCGGTATACGCAGTGTCCATGAGAACGTACGACCCAGCCTGTATCTCATTCACCCAAGTGTTGATTGCATGAGTTCCGGTCCCACCACCGGTTATGAGCTCACCACCGACCAAGCTATGAGCCTCTAGAAGTCGTTCCATTGCTGCTTTGACCAGCTCGCGACGGCGATCAACATCTACTAGACCCATAGCGTGTCCTTCATAACCCATAACTCCACGAACCGCGATATTCGAAGCGCGAGCACGATCGGCGAGTTGAGCAGCTTCATCAACCTCACAGCCGCAACGAAATCCGACACGAATATCTATGACACATTCTCTTATGCCAGCTTCGGCAGCGGCGTCAATAGTTGCGTCGCTATCAACAGCAACGGTTATCCGGGCGTTCGAGGCCGCCATCGCTGCGAGCCGGCCTACATCAACTGTTTCATTTGCTAGAAGCAGATCATCGCCCAGACCCGCTTCAGCTAAACCTAAGACTTCTCGACTGGTAGCGCAGGTAAAACCGTGATGACCAGCGTCGCTCTGAAGTCGAGCAAGAGCGCTTGTCTTATGGGCTTTGACATGCGGACGTAACCGATTTCCTGGCAATCGCTTGGCCATCTCAGCAATGTTGGATTGCAGAACATCAACGTCAGCCCACAAAGCAGGGGTCGGAAGCTCATCAATATGCATGTAATGAGCCTACGACGGACCAAGGCGCTGCCGCTGACAGCAGATAACCTCCAAGTTATGTCAGAGCTTCATTCCGCTAGTGCGCTGTCCACTGGAATCCCAGCTGGCCCCGGTGAAATATACAACCGGTTACTTAATGACCGAATCGTTTTTCTTGGTACCGAGGTGGATGATGAAATAGCGAACATCCTTTGTGCCCAGATGCTGTTCCTGGAAGGGCAGGACCGAGAAAAAGATATTTGGTTGTACATCAACAGCCCCGGTGGTTCCGTTACCGCAGGCATGGCTATATACGACACGATGCAGTTTGTCTCGTGCGACGTTGCCACGGTATGCATGGGCCTCGGCGCCTCAATGGGTCAGTTCCTGCTAACAGCCGGCGCAGCAGACAAGAGATATTGCCTGCCACACGCCCGAGTGATGATGCATCAGCCTTCAGGTGGAGTAAGAGGACAGGCATCAGATATAGCGATCCAAGCTGAACAGATGGCTTATATCAAGCGACTGATGGCTGAACGAATAGCCCTGCACAGCGGCCAAGAAGTGGATCAAATTCAGATGGATAGTGAACGGGACCGCTGGTTCACGTCTGAAGAAGCCAAAGAGTATGGACTCTGCGACCATGTGATCGTTAAACGAGGCGAGATAATTTAGCGTCGTTAAATTTGATCATGGAGCGGCGCTGCAGGTGCGAGCCACAAATGCAGCGAGCTTTGCCACGGAGTCCGATAACTGATCTTCGAATTCCTGTTGAGCGGCTCCAATAGCGGCTGACCGCTCTAATGNGTCTTCGGATTTGGTGTTATTCACAGCGTTACTTAACGCTAATAAGAAAGCCGCTACTAGCTCCGCGTCCCTTCGGATTTCATGAGGTGCTTCTTTGGCGACGCGCGCCGCTTGTGCTGCAGTCTGGGTTAGAGCACCTCTGGTCGCAGCGTCATCTGAAGGAGAGACCTCCGCACTAAGTGCGTCGATTTTTTGTAATTCTGCCGAAGCTTCACAGAANGAGGCTTCTTGATTCGCAGTGCTACAACNGGTCACAATCATTGCCGCGACGACAGCGGCAGTCCAGCGCAGGATTGACATCACCCCGATTGAGCTTCAGTAGCTATGCGCCGAAGGTCTTGAACCCCGTATTCAAGGCCTTCTTGGTACTTGTACAGAGCACTTCCAGAAACCAACACATTTGCTCCCGCACCCGCAGCCCCAGAAATCGTTGAAGCTGAAATTCCGCCATCCACTTCGATGTCGACGTCGTAGCCGCCTTNGTNTATGAGNTTCCGCAGCGAGGCNACTTTGGACTCCATGCTCGCAATGTAGGCCTGACCGCCGAAGCCGGGATTGACNGTCATCACCAACACCATGTCCAACATGTCGAGAACCGAAACAACCGAATCCAGCGGAGTGGAAGGATTGAGNGCCGCAGCCGGGCTGCANCCAAGATCCCTNATTCGCCCAAGAGTCCGGTGAAGGTGGGCAGTTGTTTCGACGTGGACGATGACCATCTGACAGCCCGCCTCAACGTAGTTCGGAAGCATTTCGTCAGGGTTGTTGACCATCAAATGAGCTTCGAACATGACATCAACATGTTCTCGACAAGCTGCGATGACGTCGGGCCCAAACGTCAGGTTGGGAACAAAGTTTCCGTCCATCACGTCCCATTGAATGCGGTCAACGCCCGCTGCTTCGAGAGCAACGCATTCTTCCCCAAGTCGGGAAAAATCGGCTGGTAGTACAGAAGGGACGATCTGGATAGGGCGATTCATGTAGTGGACCGTAGTCTGGGATTGATGTCTAAAAGGGTCAACATTTACGATCTAGCTGTTGGAGGCGAAGGAGTCGGCCGTTTAGAGGACGGACGAATCGTTTTCGTGGCTGGCGCTGCTGTTAACGACGAGCTGCAGGTTGAGCTGACTCAAGAGAAAAGCAGGTATGCGCGAGGCAGGATCCTCGAGATAATTTCGGCTGGAGAAGGTCGACGCGAACCTCCCTGTCACAACGTCCAGAGAGGCTGCGGTGGTTGCGACTGGCAGCACTTAAACGAAGACGCACAGGCCGATGCGAAAATTTCCGTCGTCGAAGGTTCACTCGTCAAGCTTGGTTCGGTTGTTCCGCCGGACGTCGGATATGTAGCCGGTCCGGCCCAATCGCATTACCGGACGACTTTGCGAGTCGCGGTTGAGAATGGGAGACCCGCGTACAGGCGCTCGCGTTCGAACGAGTTGGTCCAAATTGACGACTGCTTCGTTGCCCACCCGTTGATGGAAGATATTTTGGCTGAGGGTTTCTTCGCAGATACCGCCGAAGTGACGATTCGAGTCGGATCTCGTACCGGTGACCGACTGGTTATGGGAGAGCCTCACGCAAAGAATTTCCGTATACCAGACGATGTCAAAATCGTTGGAAAAGACCAGGCGCGGAAAGGCGCAAATGCCTTCATAGTTGAGGAGGCCGCGGGGATCGATTGGAAGATTTCTGCGAGGTCGTTCTTTCAGAGCTCTCCTGAGGGCGCTGAAATGTTGACGGCGCTAGCTGCAGAGTGGTTGACGGTGCACGATGTAGGAGAGCAGGTTCTAGTTGATCTGTACGCCGGTGTGGGCTTATTTTCTGGCACTGTCGGTGACTGGTTTGAAAAGGTCACAGCGGTGGAATCTTCAGTTTCGGCTGCCAAAGACGCCACTGACAATCTGGGACCGCATGTAGCTATTCATCGAACGCAGGTTGAACGGTGGGTTCCCGAACTCGCCGATGTAGTGATAGCCGATCCGCCGCGCAGCGGACTACGAGCTGAAGGAGTCGAGCAGATCCGTAAGACTGAGGCACCGCATGTTCTTCTCGTTTCCTGTGACGCTGGTGCCCTTGGAAGAGATGCGTCGTTGATGGTTGCAGCGGGATATGAACTCGACCAAGTCGATGTNGTAGANATGTTCCCTCAAACGAGCCACGTTGAAGTTGTNTCAGGCTGGATACGCACTGGCTGAGTAAAAATGTTTTGACGCCCACTACGTGGGCGCCCAAACACATCGTTGATGAATTGAAGTTAGTTCAGCCGCTCGACGATCATTGCCATTCCTTGGCCACCACCAACACACATAGATTCCAGTCCGAAGGTTTTGTCGGAGTCTTCGAGGCCGTTGAGTAGGGTCGTCATGATCCGGGCTCCGGTTTGACCGAACGGATGGCCAAGAGCGATTGCTCCGCCGTTCACGTTGAGCTGGTCAACCATGTCGATTCCTAGTTCATCTGCTGACGGAATGACTTGCGCAGCAAATGCTTCGTTGATTTCTACGAGGTCAATGTCGCTCATAGACATATCTGCGCGAGCCAACACACGTTTGATTGCCTCAATGGGACCCAACCCCATGATCTCAGGATTGAGAGCGGACACTGAACTGGCAATTATTCGAGCTAGGGGAGTGATGCCTAACTCTTCAGCGCGTTTGCGGCTCATCACCACAACGGCGGCAGCTCCATCATTAAGTGGNCAGGCNTTGCCGGNGGTNACNCGACCGTCAGGCCTGAATGCGGGCTTCAACTGCGATACNGCNTCCAAGGTGACACCAGCTCGCGGACCATCATCAGTAGAGACGANGGTTCCGTCTGGCATGGTGACCGGTGTGATGTCCATTTCGAAGAAGCCNCGGCTTATTGCAGCNTCNGCCTTGTTTTGGCTTAGCACNCCGTACTCATCCATTGCCTCGCGGCTCACACCTTTGAGTTCAGCTACGTTTTCNGCNGTCTGGCCCATAGCGATAAACAGGTCGGGAAGGCCCTCTGCGGGAGCCCAATCTCCATGTCCTCCCTCAGCACGNACCTTTGATCGTTCACCTGGTGCTTTGAAAATGGGGTTAGCGGTGTCGGGGAGGCTGTCNGCGTTTCCTTTCCCATAACGAGAAACACANTCAACACCAGCTGCGATAAACGCGTCGCCTTCGCCCGCTTTGATGGCGTGGGCCGCCATACGAATGGTTTGGAGCGAAGAAGAGCAGTAGCGGTTAACGGTCGTGCCCGGAACATCTCCAAGGCCCGCGAGTACTGCAGTAGCTCGCCCGATGTTGAAACCTTGTTCACCGCCAGGTGACCCGGTTCCCATGATGAGGTCTTCGATCTCTTCGGGAGGAAGTTCGGGGACTTTCTCCAAGACCTTATTNACGATTTGGGCGCTGAGATCGTCGGGCCTGATCTCGGTCATAGAGCCTTTGAAGGCTCGACCAATCGGGCTACGGGCGGTTGCAACTATGACCGGGTCGGTCGANGCNTCGGTACTCATTTGGGTCCCTTCATACAGGATTAGCGACTTCGGAAACACTACCCCCACTTTGGAGGTAAATGCCTATTTGTCTGTCCACCCGTACTATCAACTCAATGATTATGCCCATCTATGCTCATGGTGTCGGCCCACCTGGTGAATTGCCGATGTCGGTCACGACTCTCGCACTGGTGGCAGCGGCAGCTCTTGTGATCTCTTTCGCGGCCCTGGTGTCAGGGTGGCAACAGCCGCAGTTTCCNCAAGCAGGATCAGGCAGGTCATTGCTAGTGACGAATTCCGTAGCTGGAAGAGTTGGCTTGATTGTGGGTCGCGCACTCGGTGTTTTGTTACTGGGTACGGCTCTGGTTTCTTGTTTCTTGGTNGCTGATGACACCTTGGTAAATATCGCACCTCGGATAGTTTTTGTTGCTCTGTGGGTGTTCGTTCCCGTCGGATCAGTCTTTCTGGGTGATTTGTGGCGCTGGATGAGCCCATTCGAAATATTGGCGAGCTTGCGGGACCGCCGGTACGGCGACGGCGCGACCAAAGACTGGAATCTGCATGCAGCAGCGACGTTGTTGGCGGGGTTTCTTTGGTTGGAATTGGCATATCATCGACCTGCCGGTAGGACTCCTTTGACCGTGCTGCTGCTGGTGTGGATCGCGTGGAGTGGAATTGGGGCATGTCTTAATGGCCGCGAATGGTTGCGATCGCATGACCCGTTAGCTGTCTTTGTCCGACTTGTGGCTTGCATGTCACCGGTCCACGTTTCCGGNAACTCTTTGCGTTTTCGGCGTCCCTTGGTGGGACTCGGTCAAATACCGGTTCAAAAGGGTCTTGCCGCAGTGGTGCTTGTCGTTCTCGGGGGTACCTCATTTGACGGGTTNTCGAGGACCAGTTGGTGGAGCGACATCATTGGAGGTCGTACCGGCTGGAACGCCACAGCTTTCAATACTGTGGGGTTGCTATTTTCGATGTCGCTGGTGACCGCACTGTTTTTAGGTTGTGTGCGATGGATGCAACGACGAGATGGCAATGATGACGCCGATTTCGAAGATGGATTTGCGCTCTCACTGGTTCCGGTGNCTGTTGGTTACGCCGTTGCGCACTACTTTGGAATGGCTGTCTATGAAGGTCAGCAGTTGTTCATACAAATGAGTGACCCGTTCGATCGTGGGTGGAATTTGTTCGGTAGCGCGGACGGATACATCAACTATCGCGTTGTAGGGCCAACAGCTATGGCAGCAATTCAGGCGCTCGGAATAATCGGAGGACATCTTGCTGGCGTCATGGTTGGACATGACCGGGCACTTGTCACATTGCGCAAAAAGGATGATCTAACGAGTCAACTGCCGCTAGTGATACTCCTAGCTTCGTTGACTGCTATCGCCTTGATATTGCTGGTAGAGGCCTAACTTTGCGCGCTGCGCATTAGCCAGAAGTCCCTCAAGAAGTTATGGCGGGGTTTCTAATCGTTGATTTGGTTTTTAGACGCTTTGAAGTGCTTGCCACACTGCCTGGGGAGTGCAGGGCATATCTACGTGTTCCACGCCCAAGTGGGCGACAGCGTCGCAGACTGCGTTATGCACCGCGGGCGTGGAGCCGATAGTGCCGGACTCGCCAATGCCCTTAGCGCCCAGTGGATTTCGTGGGCTAGCGGTCTCGGTGTTGGAAACCTCGAAGCTAGGCAGTTCAGCAGCCGATGGCATCAAATAATCCATGAGGCTTGCTGTTACGGGGTTGGCGTCTTCGTCGTATTGGACGTGTTCCCACAACGCCTGAGCGATTCCCTGAGCGATACCGCCATGTTGTTGTCCGTTGACCAACATGGGATTGAGAATGGTGCCGCAGTCATCAACTGCAATGTGTCGCAACAAATCAACCTCTCCGGTCTCTCGGTCGATTTCTACAACCGCGACATGTGAACCAAACGGGTATGTTGCGTCACTGCCATCAAAGTCAAGNTCGTGAGCNAGNCCACCTTCGATTTCTTGCTCAACNGCNGCGCTTGCNAGATCAGCCCAACTAATAGATTTTGCGGGAACTCCAGCGACTTGGAGGGCACCTTCNCCGACCACGATGTCCTCGGCGCTGGCNTCCAACAAACTGGCCGCAAGCTGCTTGCCCTTTTCNAGAACTACTTGCGAAGCTTCATAGATAGCTGAGCCGCCNGCTTGCANAGAGCGAGACCCTAAAGTTCCGGCTCCTCTAGCGACCTCTTCGGTGTCNGCGTCGACGTGGTTGACTTCGTCCATTGGTATACCAAGAACGTCGTTGACGATCATTGAAAACGCGGTGTCATGACCCTGTCCATGCGAACTTGTTCCAACTTTGATGGTNGCCGAACCGTCATCATTNATTTCGCANCTTCCNTATTCAACGTGTAGTCCGATCGGCGCGGTGACCTCNACATANGAAGAGACTCCGATGCCGAGNAGCTTGGGATCNTCTGATTCTCGCCGNCGCGCTTGTTCGGCGCGTAGATCTGCGTANCCGGAGGCNTCAAGAACTGCGTCTANGGANCGTTCATATTCTCCGGAGTCGTAGTTGGCGCCGACAAGNGTTGTAAGCGGGAAAGCGTCNGGTTGTAGGTAATTCTTTCGNCGCANTTCTGCNGGGTCCATGCCAATNGCGTTNGCTGCTTTGTCCAGAATTCTCTCAACCATTTGAGTTGCTTCTGGTCGACCAGCCCCGCGATAGGCACCGATGAAAGTTGTGTTAGTTACCACTGACTGAGCGAAGAAATCTATAGCTGGGATGTTGTAGACAGCTTGACTAAGTTGCATTGTGAGCATTGGAAGAATCGCACCGATAGCNGGGTAGGCGCCNGCGTCTGCTACGACTCTNGCTTTTAGTCCAACNATAGAACCGTCGTTGTTGACTCCCAGTTCGGCGTTCATCACCATNGCNCGGCCCTGCGCCATCGCCAACATGTTTTCGCCACGTTGTTCAGTCCACTTGACTGGTGTGTTGAGTTCTTGGGCTGCTTTAGCGCANAGGATGTGCTCGATATAGAGACCGGCCTTTGGGCCGAAACCGCCGCCAACCCATGGAGCGACGACTCGTAAATTCTCTGGATCCAGACCAATGCTCGGGGCAAGACCATCGCGAAGTCCATGAGCAGTCTGCGTTGAGGCGTAGAAGGTCATGGAGTCACCCTCGGGGATAGCAACACACCCGTTTGGCTCCATCGGTACTCCTGCGAGACGTTGCGTCACNATTCGTTGGCTCACTACAGCGTCAGCACCTTCGTTTACATCAGGGCCGTCGTACTCGTTGCCGATTGCGAAACAGACGTTGCTTTCNGCGCCTTCCCAAAGGATGTCAGCNCCGTCGCCAAGNGCTGCTTCNATGTCNGCATTNGCCGGAAGNGGGTCGTAATCAACGATGANCTGCTCTGCTGCGTCAACTGCCTGTGAGTGACTTTCAGCGACTATCGCCGCGACTATGTCACCGACGAAACGTACTCGACCAACCGCTAACGGCGGACGGTTCATAGAGGGATCCATGAACTCTGATTGGTTAATAGCGTCCATGCTCAAGTTGTCTGAGGTGTAGACGGCTAATACGCCTGGCATGTTGACGGCTTCGCTTGTATCAACCTCAAGAAGTGACGCATGAGCCATAGTTGAGCGAACAAAAACGATTTGGGCTGACTCTATATCCAGATCATCCANGTAATCGTTGGAGCCAGTTAGTAACCCTGGATCTTCTTTTCGAGTAACTGCGTTGCCTAAAATCGANCCTTGTGCGGCCATGATTATCCCCTGATTTGACGTGCGTGCTTCGGAGCAGCAACGACACTACACCGAGGTTTCACCCTAGGCGTCATCGAGAACNNTTTTGCTGCGCCNAANGGCTNNGAAAATGGTCAATCCTGACTGTCAAACCAAGTATTCAAAAGGTCAGCTGAGCGAGTCGGATCTTCACACATCCACCAGTGGCCAAGCCCATCTAAGACAGCGACTTCNGCCTTACATNTCTCTGCGGCNCGGCGGTGAAGTTCTTCACCACCGGTNTAGGTATCTTCNGTGGCGATTATGCATAAGCCAGGTCGCTGAGACGCGGCGGGAAGATCGTCNCCTAAATNTCCNACAACTGGTTGAGCTGCGCTTCTGTAGAGCCCCAAAATNGCNTTACNCATNTCGTCGTTNACCCAAGGAGCNACCTTCTCNGCTACNGACTNGCCCATCCCNAGTTGAGCGAAAAAGGCGGCTCTCTCTGCNTCAGAAAAGTCGGTCATCGATTTCACAGCAGCTTCCCCGTCNGGGCNCTGCCAGCTNTGGGCGGCGTCATGCCATANGTAGTCATGATTNAAAATNCCGATTATGTCGGTGCACCATGACCGAATTAAGTCTGGGCGAGTCATAGCTAAACGTATGACGTGACCTCCACCCCAGTCATGGCCAACCAAATCAATAGGACCATCGAGTTGTTCTAGTTCAAGTGCGAGCCATTCCAAGTATCCGTCACTGGTGACATCAAAACCTTCAGGAAGCAAACTGCCGAAACCAGGTGGGGAAAGAGCGATGACGTCGTCTCGCCCAAGTTCAGTGCGAAGAGGACCCCAGATGGCCTCTGTTTCGGGGTTGCCGTGTACTAAAACGACTGTCATAGGCACTCCTTTTTGGTGNGATGCATCGTAAACCGAGCCTATTGCTCGGGGGGCCGCTCTTTGGCCAGGTTCTCGATCACCTCAGATGAAGGCAATGCTGTGAGGGTTTCGGGGGTCACGTAGATCTTGCGGTCGCGTGACCCGCCGCCCACGATGACTTTGGGGCAATTCAGCAGCCGACTGTCAATCCATATAGGAAGCGATTCCGGTAGACCGAACGGGGTTACACCGCCAATAGTCATCCCGGTTATGGCCTCGGTTTCTTCGGGTGAGGCGAACGACGCCTTTTTGACCTCGAGTTTCTTGCGCACCACTTTGTTTACGTCAAGTTGGGTGGTGGCTAAAACCACACAAAGGGCGTACAGGCGCGGTTCTGCCTTGCCGACGACCAGAATCGCGTTGGCGCTCTCATCGAGTTCGTAGCCGTACCGTTCGCAGAACTGAGCGGTGTCAGCGAGTTCTGGTGCACATTCGATTATCTGATAATCGGCTGCTAGCTCTTCGAGTATCTCTATAACTGGGTCGGTCATGTACGTGTAGCGGCCGGGTTTTTGTGGCCTCGCACTGCTTCGGTAGCCACNACNTCNACGTCTCGTAGGCTTTGNGTTATCACNACGCCGTAGTCTCGCCGNGCAGCTTCGGGTGAAACNACTCCGTCTTGTACATCTCGCAGGACCAATTCAGGGTTTCGGTGAAATGGGTCTCCCCACCCGCCGCCGCCTGGGGTTTCGGCGATCATTCTGGCAGGACCAAGTTTGGTTACCCCGTACTTAGGTGGAATGAAGGCTGCGCCGTCGACGTCTTCGTTGGCTGGGACTATCCATTCCAGTCCAACGCCGCCCGTTCCGCCTCCTTCTACGCCGTGTCCGCTGGGAGTGTCGAGGCCTTCGGCTCGGAATGACCAAATAGCGGGTTCAAGAATGTCGGCTTCGTAGCGAACTCCTGTGCCCCCGCGCATTTCGCCGGGTCCGGCGTTGTCGCAACGCTGTTCATGGCAGACGTATCGGACGGGGTAGTGCTGTTCGTGGAATTCTAGGTTGGGCATGTCAAGACCGCCCAAGCTGATGAGGTGACCCATTTGGGCGAAGCCGTCCCGTTCGGCTGTAGCTCCTGGTGTTCCCATAGCGTGCCACTGGTACATCACCCACGTCGTTCCGTCGTCTCGTTTGCCGGCAACGTGCCCATGCATGGTCTTTGACCAACCCGCGCACGCCCTTGCAGGGTCNGCGGCNGCTAAAGCNTGCCAGACNGCNATGACGATCTCGTGGGCNACGTAGACGGTGTTCATNGTCATTGGNGCTGGTGGTAGNGCGTTNACGATTGACCCCTCGGGTGCCTTTATGGTCAAGCAGCGATAGGTCCCTTCATTCCTTGGAATGCTCGTATCAAAAAATGATGAAATAGCTAGATACACGGAGGAATAGGTGTTGGCGACCGAACTGTTTTTGAAGCCCTCGATTTGGGGGTCGGTCCCTGCGAAGTCAGCCACTATCTCGTCGCCGCTTACAGTCAGTTTTACTCTTACGGCGATGTCGACCTTTTGGAAGCAGTCGTTGTCAGTATGGTCTTCTCCAAGATAAACGCCGTCTGGTAGCTCCATGATGGCTGCACGCATTCGTCTGTCGGCGTGGTCAAGGACACCATCTAAATAGGAAAGATACGGGTCGACTCCGAGTTCGGTGGCAAGAGCTATGACTCGTTCGCCTCCAATTTGGGTGGAACCGAGCATCGCTAGGAGATCGCCGTCGAGTAGTTCAGGGGTTCGGCAATTGATCAGCAATAATTCCCACAGGTCTTCGCGGACGCGACCTTGCTCGATAAGCCGCATGACGGGTAGACGGATCCCTTCTTGCCAGATTTCGGTGGCCTCAGGGTTGTATGTGCCGGCCAGACCACCCCCAATATCGGACTGGTGGGCTCTATTGCAACAGAAACCGGCCAGGACAGGCGTATCCGAACCGACAAAAATCGGTCGAGCAATTACCCAGTCCGGAAGGTGGTTGCCGCCAGCGACGTAAGGGTCAGATAACAGGAACACATCTCCGACTTTGAGGTCATGACCGTATTTGGCGAGCAATGCCCGCACAGCGAACCCCCCTCCGCCGGTGTGAATCGGGATGCCGTCAGCGTTCGCGACCAGAGTTCCATCAGGCGTCGTTATGAAACAACTGAAGTCGTGGCTTTGACTGAAGATCGTGCTTCGGGCGGTTCGGGTCATAACCCAACCCATGTGGCGACTGATCTGATCAAGGCGATTTTGCATCAGAGCCAACACCACCGGATCAAGCTCGCCGGAATGATGCTGCAATGAATCTTCGGTTTGTGCGACTTCGACAAAGAAGTCGCCGGAATCATCAACCCAGAGGCGGTCACCGGGTCGCGTCACCACAGTCGTGGTGGCTTCCTCAATCAATGATGGACCTTCAAGGCTGTCACCAGGACGAAGCAGCGACCCATCGTGTATTGCTGTGTCCATCCAACCGTCACCTGGAAACCACACCGAACGCCGGTCAATAGGTTCAGGGACGCCTTGAGAGGGAGCACCTGCTGCCATCTCAACTTCTCCAGTCGATCCGCGAGCCGTCAACCGCAGAGAAGAGAGCATGATTGTTCCGTCTTCTTGAGCGTGACCATAGAGGCGCCGATATTCAGCTTCGAAAGCTGATCGGATGAGACGGGGGTCGAAGTCATAACCGTCGACTGGGACTCGTATGCTCCAAAGCTGCCCCGGGTGGTGAAGTTCAAGCTCATAGGTAAGAGCTACCTCACCCTCATCGAATCCCTCGTCAGCCATGACAGCAAGGGCTCTCTTGGTTAAAGCGTCGAATCCTTCAACGAGAGTGTCGGCTGGCAGTTCGTCTAANGGACCGAGCAAGAATCTTGTGAAGTCCTGNCTGACGTCGGCATGGAGCATTCCGATTGCACAAAGCGCCCCNGCATCGCGAGGTACGTGAACTCGCGCGCATCCCAATCCGGCNGCNACACTTGCTCCATGCATAGGTCCAGCACCGCCAGCTGCNACNAGAGTNAACCTTCTTGGAGAGTGACCTCGTTCGATTGAGATGTGTTCGACTGCNCTCAACAGATGTTGTTCNACAAGTTCGATGATTCCGGCTGCAGCGTCTTCGATGGACATTCCCAATTTTTGAGCGACATGGACATCAATGGCTTCTCGGGCGGCATCAAGATCCAGATCCAGGGTCCCACCGGCNGACTTACCNGGCCGNAAGCGACCAAGAACNAAATGAGCATCAGTNACTGTNGGAAGCGTTCCNCCNCTTCCATAACATGCCGGACCCGGATCNGCACCAGCGCCTTCAGGNCCAACGAATAGCAGTCCGGCGTCATCGACTCCAGCGATGGTTCCGCCCCCCGCCCCAATGGTATGTATATCGATNGCNGGCGTGGACACGTGNTAGCCGGCGATGTCAACGTCATCACGGGTCGCGACTTCACCGTTGGACATCAGCAGCACGTCACATGAGGTCCCTCCGATCTCCATAGAGATGAGGTTCCCCTTGTTCTCTTCAGCGACACCGGCTTGATCCACGGATCGACGGTACAAATTGAGGGCACCCACNGCAGCAGCTGGACCGCTCAGTAAGAGGTTGACAGGTTTACTGGCCAACTGGTCAACCGAAGCNGCACCACCGTTGGACTGGACCAGCAAAATNGGACGCGGGAGACCTTCAGCAACTAATTCAGCNTCNAGAGAACGAAGGTATTTNACGATTCGAGGTGANAGGGCAGCGTTNACTACAGCGGTAGAAGTTCGTTCGTATTCACCCATGAGAGGCGAAACTTCNGCTGAGCAGGTCACCCATTCTTTCGCCCATTTCTGACGNATNAGGTCAGCTAACTGCTGTTCGTGGCGGTCGTCGATAAAGCTGTTCATTAAGGCNACCGCAATGACGTCAACCTCTTGATCGTTGAAGTCAGNGAGAATGTNGTCGAGCGNCGACGTGTCGAGCGGCTGATATTCGGTGCCGTCTGCNTCTATTCGACCTGGTACCGCGCGACGGAGATGACGGGGAACAAGAACTGGAGCGTACGGTTCACGGTGATTCCACTGGTCGGAACGCAAACCTCTTCGAATTTCTATGCTGTCTCGAAAACCCTCTGTAGCAACAAGGCCAACTCGGGCTCCCTTACCCTCAAGCATCGTGTTCGTGGCGATTGTCGACCCATGAACGAACAGTGAACAATTNCTCAAAATCTCTGATTTCGGTAGGCCTAAATCGACCGAGATTCGCTGAACTGCAGCGAGGACACCTTCGCTTGGATCCGAAGGGACAGAGGGAACTTTGGCAACCCAGGCATGACCACTGGAATCAGCGAGGACAAGATCAGTAAAAGTCCCCCCTACATCGACCCCAATACGCCATGGAGGAACAGGCCTATTCATTGGCAACGAACTTGATTCAGACTCACTCATAGGTATTGATCATCGCGCGCTTTGACCTGCGAGACTATAGAAATGGGAACCAACTACCCTGCAGCGACCTCTCGCTCCGCAGAACTNCATCACCGTGGCAAGTCCGTGATACCCGACGGAGTGTCCAGATCAACCGTAATAATCCGGCCCCATCCGATCTATGTCGATCACGCCCAAGGGGCGTGGGTCACAGACGTTGACGGCAATCGCTATTTAGATTGCAACAACAATTTCACCTCGATAATCCTTGGACACGCAGATCCTGAAATTGAATCTGCCGTCCGCCAACAGCTAGCGAACGGCACGGCTTTTTCGATGGCGACAGAGTCCGAAATCCAGCTGGCGGAGCTCCTATGTGATCGAGTAGCAAGTTGCGAACAAATCAGATTTTGTAACTCTGGTACCGAAGCCGTGATGGGTGCGATCAAAGCCGCAAGAGCATTCACTGAGCGTCCCACCATTATCAAAGTGGAAGGCAGCTACCACGGAACCTACGACCATGCGGAAGCCAGTCTTGGATCAGATCCATCCAATTGGGGTTTACCGAATCGTCCGGCGACAATTCCTTACGCGTCAGGCACACCCGATTCTTTGACCGACGAGGTAGTGATTGTTCAGTTCAACGACACAAAAGGAGTGAGCGAAGCAATACAACGAGTTGGGCCTCAACTCGCTGCGGTCTTACTAGACCCAATGCCCTCAAGAGTTGGTATGCCGACCCTCGATCCGCTATTCGCGGAGGCCATAAGAAAGGAAACGCGAGCCGTTGGCGCGTTACTGATACTTGATGAAGTGATCTCACTTCGGCTGGGACCAGGCGGCGCCCAAGCAATCCACAACATAGATCCAGATCTCACAGCGATGGCCAAGATCATTGGCGGAGGTTTCCCGGTAGGAGCAATAGGGGGCANGTCCCANGTGATGGATGTNTTTGCCGCTNTCCATGGAAATCGAGCTGCTGTCCCTTCGGGAGGCACCTNTACAGCCAACCCGATCACCATGACCGCNGGATTCGCATGTATGAGCCAACTCGATCAANCCAGNTTTGATCGTTTGGCGGACATAGGGATGCAGATTCGCAGAGGACTAACAGATCTCTTTGCCACTCATTCGCTTGATTGGCAGGTAACAGGTGCTGGTTCGTTGTTTCGGATTCACCCCCACCAGCGTCGGATCAATAGTTACAGAGACGCACATTTAGACAGTGATGAGACAGCGCTCATGGAGTCGCTGCAACACAGGTTGCTTGAACATGAGGTCTACTTCAGTTCGTATGGAATGGGATGCATGAATCTGGCAACTTCAGATAGCGATATCGAACATTTCGAAGAAGCGATCAACGAAGCGCTTACAGCTATCAGGAGTTGACAACAACTACGGTCTTTCTATGACCGACGACTTAATGCTCAAAAGCGCAGGAGAGTTATCTGGCCTCGTCCAGTCGCGCGAAGTCAGTTCTCGAGAACTACTGGAAGAAGCCATTGGGCGATATGAAGCTTTTAATCCCAAAGTCAATGCCGTCACCGGACACCAGATCGAAAACGCCCAAAGACAGGCAAATGAAGCAGATGAGGCGACAGCTCAAGGTGAATCCAGGGGACCATTCCATGGTTTGCCTGTGACAATCAAAGAGGCTTATGACTGGGTGGGTACGCCGTCAACGTGGGGCAACCCCGAATGGGCTGACAATTTCCCTGATTCCAATAGCCCGTCGGTTGATCGTTTGATCGGCGCTGGAGCCATCATCTGGGCGAAAACCAACGTCCCGTTCATGTTGGGTGACTGGCAATCATTCAATGAGATCTATGGCTGTACCAACAACCCGTGGGATCTCAATCGAACACCGGGAGGTTCCTCAGGAGGATCAGCTGTTTCTCTGGCCACCGGAATGTCAGCGTTGGAGATTGGCAGCGACATCGGTGCCTCAATTCGAAACCCAGCGCATTACTGCGGAGTCTTTGGACACAAACCAACCATGGGTCTGATACCTCAAACGGGTCACGCTCCGCCCGGAGTGGAAACAGTCGTCGATATCGCGGTAATGGGTCCCCTTGCTCGCAGCGCAAACGACCTGGATCAAGCTCTTTCTGTGCTCGCCGGGCCAGACGGCTTTGACGCGAACGGGTATCGAACTGAACTGCCCGAAGCAAACAAAAAGTCGCTTACCGATTACAAAGTTGGAGTGTTGCTCGATAGTCCGGCTTGCGCGACGTCTACCGCCCTCATCGACCATTTGCAGCACACAGTTGATGATCTCTCAGGGTTAGGAGTTGACGTAGATCAGGCTGCACCCCAGATTGACCAAAACGAATTTTTTGAGAACTATTTGTTGTTGCTGCGAGCGGCAAATGGTGTGTCGATAGGAGACGAAGCGTTCAATAGGGCGCTACCGGGTCACGAAGGCTGGGAACGGGGAGAACGTAGCTACCGGAATCTGGTTGATCATGCCGCGCATATGACTCACCGGGAATGGTATGCGCTTCACCAGCAGCGAGAGTTGTATCGAAGAGATTGGGCGGCCTTCTTCGAAGACTTTGATTTGCTCTTATGTCCGGCAGCTGCGTCGACGGCTTTTGTGCATGATCATGAAGGAGAACGCCCAGATCGCACCATCGAAGTTAACGGTCGCCAAGAACCCGTTGTTGACCAATTATTTTGGGCTGGTTGGAGTTGCAGCGTGTACTTACCCAGCACGGTGGCGCCAGTAGGTCTCATCGATGGTTTGCCTGTTGGGTTGCAGATCGTTGCGCCTCACCTCCACGACAGAAGATCAATTCATTTCGCGTCGCTACTTGAAGCCGAAATAGGCGGATTTGTAGCCCCACCCGGTTACGAGAGAATTGGAAGTTAGGCGGCAAAGGAACGCCGCTTCTGGCAGCCTGTTGGTTAGTGGATGACTCAACCGATGACTTACTGGACCTTCTGTCTCTCTCTGAACAAGGAGAGGCAAGATTTGTGGGGCGTGGCTCCGGGCATGCCGGCTACGGCTTGTTCGGTGGACANCAATTAGCGCANGCGATTGTGAGCGCCTACCGGTCGGTGGATGCCCAGCGTCGACTGCATTCCGTCCACGGCTTTTTTCTACGCGGTGGCGATGGAAACCAAAGCATCAGTTATGACGTTGAAAGCGTTCGGGACGGACGAGCGTTTTGTCAGCGACGAGTGACCGGCGTCCAAAACGACAAACAAATATTCGATTTAACAGCTTCGTTTCAAACTCCTGAAACTGGCCCGGGTGTGATCACTCCGACACCACCTCGCGGCGCCGAACCTCCTGAAGGGCTCCCGACCTTTGAGGAGTGCATGCAAGAAGTCGGCCCCATCTTTGGGGAGGAATGGTCGGAGGGTCCTCGACCGGTCGAATATCGAATCGAAAATGCTCCCTGGGCTCCGGCCGGACCCTCTGAGCAAGGCGGTATCAATTTTTGGTTCCGGGCGCGGCGTCCCTTAACAGACGAACCGGAAATTCACGCAGCGATCCTTGCGTACATGAGCGACGACTGTGTCGCAGATACCCTCCTGGTCCCGTACGGACGCACTTGGGGTACTGAAGGAACCATGCTGGTTAGCTTGGACCATTCGATGTGGTTTCATTCAGAAGCACGAGCTGACGAATGGATAT
>PAVP01000051.1 GCA_002713975.1 Acidimicrobiaceae bacterium
AATTTGCTTCACTTCGAGGCCAAAACTCCGCACCAAGACATCAACTTTTTCCGCCCCAGCTTTTCCAAGAGAACGGGGGGAGCCGTTAACGCGCGGCGAACTCACATGGGTTCAATGGCGAGACGAAACCGAACACAGATTAGTGAAAACCCACGGAACNTTTATCCGTCCCATCGTNAAAAGATTCTTNGAATTTGAAGGNCGNGTCGACTTGGAAATGGTCGAACTCNTCAAACGANTACCGGATCNTCTTCGCCTCGGAATTCTGACNAATAANCATGACCGNTTCGAGGACTACCTCCGAAGAGTCGGGCTTGAAGAACTGTTCGANGTCGTAATTAACACACACCGNATCGGCGTAGCNAAACCGCANNCACTCGCGTANCGCCACGCCGTNTCGCGTTTAGGGGTTGAACCCGCNAACTGTCTTTTCGTAGACGACCTCGAAACAAACGTTCNTGGNGGAGCAGCTATAGGTCTTCAATGCCACCACTTCCAGAACCAAAGTGGCCTTGTTGCCTTCTTAAGAGAATTCGACATTGAACTAATCAGTCACCAGAAGTAGTTGCCCCCCGTGCAAGGGTTTCGTAGGCTTTTCCTCTGGTGCCGAAACGCACCTTGCCGTCTCGGACTCCGTCGGCCCGGACCGAAGCGGCATCTCCTACTAACCGGGCTGAACTGAGAGGACATCGTGACAGCGGTTCCGTATATCGCGCTAATTGCCTCAGCACTAGCGCTGNTACTTGCTTACTACTTCGCAAAGACAGTCATGAAGGCGGATGAGGGCACCGATCTCATGAAAGAGATCGGTCAAGCCATCCGAGAAGGAGCGATGGCGTTCCTTCGTCGGGAATACCAATGGGTCTCGGNTTTCGTGGCCGTAATGTTTGTNCTTCTTTTGGTAGTACCGATNGAAGGAAGACCATCGGCNTCNTTCGCATANCTGATGGGCGCAGTGCTTTCNTCCATCGCAGGCTTTATTGGNATGAGAATCGCAACTGCNGCGAACACCAGAACAGCTAATGCTGCACGTGAAGGNGCAGCCAANGCTNTACCACTGGCATTNAAGGGTGGCGCTGTTATGGGCTTCACTGTTGCCGGACTAGCGCTACTCGGCATTTCGTTCAATTACCTCCTNTGGGTGACATGGCTGAGCGTCGACANTGCNTTCCANGTCGTGGCTGCATTTGGCCTTGGGGCAAGTTCTATTGCNCTGTTTGCTCGTATTGGCGGAGGTATTTACACCAAAGCGGCAGACGTNGGCGGCGACCTCGTCGGCAAAGTTGAAGCAGGCATACCNGAAGACGACCCTCGTAACCCAGCGACTATCGCGGATGCGGTCGGCGACAACGTTGGCGACGTCGCCGGNATGGGNGCCGACCTATTCGAGTCCTACGCGGGCTCAGTTGTCGCCCCAATCGTGTTGGTNTCGCTCCTATTTTCAGGCGTGTTCATCCAAGGAGATGAACTGCAAGTATTCGGAGATNACGAATCGTTGTTGATGTACCCGATTCTCATCGGCGCNTTGGGCATGATCGCTTCGATTGTCGGAGCTCTGCTGACANGAGGAAAAGAAGGGCAGAGTCTTTCAACGCAGCTNCATACCGGNCAATACGTNGCCATGGGCCTGACAATCATTTTCACCATTGTGGGNACCCAGTGGCTNTTCAGCGGGACGGGCGTTGTTGAAACACCCATCTACTTGTCCCTAACNATCATCAGCGGTTTGCTNGGTGGCTGGGCTATCGGATTCGTATCGGAATACTTCACTTCCGANCACTACAAACCGGTAAAAGGAATAGCCGCTCANTCCGAAACCGGAGCAGCAACAGTCACCATCGAAGGAATTGCGCAAGGCAAGCTCTCNACATTGCCATCNGTNGTGGTGGTCGTTGCCATGATNGGACTGTCNTACTGGCTCGGCGGAGCAGCCTTCGGNCAAGCAGGAGANGTCATNGGACTCTACGGCGTCTCNTTAGCAGCNATCGGCATGCTTGCTGTTACNGGAGTCATCGTCGCTGTTGATGCNTACGGNCCTATAGCTGACAACGCTGGTGGGATCGCCGAAATGGCGGAGCTTCCGTCTGAAGTTCGAGATGTTACCGACAGCCTCGACGCNCTAGGTAACACCACCGCGGCGGTAGCCAAGGGTTTTGCCGTTGGNTCAGCAGCAGTGACGGCGCTNGCCCTGTTCAAATCCTTCAGCCTTACCGCAGGTCCCCAAGTCGATCTCGATATCAACGACACNGCGGTAACGATCGGACTTTTCCTTGGCGCGATGACGCCGTTCATCTTNGCGGCACTNACAATGTCATCAGTCGGTNGAGCCGCTCAGGCNATGATCGTAGAAGTTCGACGACAATTNGCCGAAATTCCNGGACTNCGNGAAGGACAACCNGGNGTTAAGCCAGATAGTCGACGTTGCGTGGATATCTCCACNCAGGCCGCATTNCGCGAAATGCTGCTCCCAGGTGGTTTAGCGATTCTCTTGCCGCTCGTGATCGGTTTTATCGATGTCAATGCTCTCGGCGGCTTTCTCGCTGGAGCTGTCGTCACAGGCTTCCTTCTCGCCATCTACATGGCGAACTCAGGTGGTGCTTGGGACAACGCCAAGAAATACATCGAGGCTGGCGCGCACGGAGGCAAAGGAACTGATGCCCACGCAGCTGCAGTCGTCGGAGACACCATTGGTGACCCATTCAAAGACACCTCAGGTCCAGCAATGAACATCCTCATCAAAGTTATGACGATCGTTTCGCTGGTTTTCGTCCCCGCCTTTATCTAAATAACTAAACGACGCCTCGGAGGCTCCCACATAGGTGGTCTCCGAGGCGCCGTCGCGCCCAGCGACCGCAGGCGCGTAGCCTTAGTTAATGGACCTCAATAACGCCTGCGTACTGNTCACAGGAGCCAGCAAAGGAATCGGNGCCTCCATAGCTCGAGCATTTGCCCGGCATGGAGCACACGTAGTACTCGNAGCTAGATCGGTCAANGAAATTGACCAGCTTGCAAAAGAGCTAAATGGTTCCCCACTACCCCTNGATGTGTCGGACCCCGAACAGCTCGCAGGTGTCATAGATCGTGTGGAATCAGAGATCGCACCAATCGATATTTTGGTAAATAACGCTGGTGTTGAAACTGAAGAGTTCGTGGAAGACATCGACGAAAATCGGATTAAGGAAGTGCTTGCAACNAATCTTTTGGCACCGATGCGACTTACCCGACAAGTTCTTCCCGGCATGATCGAACGCGGCCAGGGGCATCTTCTCTACACGTCGTCTATGGCCGCCATTACTCCAGCCCCAGGTCTTGCCACATACTGCGCCTCCAAGGCGGGGCTTACCCGTTTCGCTGAAACTGTCCGCATGGAAACTGATGGGACGGGCATCAACGTCACCACAATGCATCTCGGACCGGTCGACACTGAAATGTGGACTCGGGTGACCAACAATCCAGCTTTTGACCAAGCGCAGCGCAGGTTGCGGCAACTACGGATGCTTACCGACGTAAGCCCAGACAAAGTAGCTGCAGACGCGGTCCAAGCAGTCATCAAACAGAAAAGAGAAGTTCGACATCCAAAACGTCTGTGGGTCACTATGGCCTTAGCCGCGGCACCTGGCCGAATCACCGAGTTTTTGGTCCGAGGTGTCGACCATCGGATTCACAAAAACTGAATTGATCACCACGCTTGAACCAGCCAATACTGACAAAGAAAGCTAGATGGTGAAGGGTGCAGGATCTTCTAGCCGCGGTACGGTCCCATATGTGAGACGCCGTGTCCCCATCCACATTCTGCGTGGCTTTTGTATGGGCGTCGCAGACATCATCCCGGGTGTCTCCGGTGGAACTGTCGCCCTCCTATTAGGAATATATGACCGGCTCATCGAACAAATCAGTACTGCATCAAGCGGAATTAGCCGTTTGGCGCGCGGCGATATAGCTGGTTGCAAGCAACGATTCCGAGCGGTCCAATGGTCATTTCTCGCAAGTCTCTTGTTGGGTATAACCCTGGCCCTGCTGCTCTTAGCTTCGTGGCTTCGAACGCAGATTCACGAAAGACCTGTGATCGTGTCATCAGCGTTTTTTGGAGTCATAGCAGCGTCCGCGTTTGCGACACGACGCGAAGTAAGAAAGTGGGCGCCACCGCTCTACTTGACATTCGGGATCTGCGCTGTCGCCACATTCACGCTGCTGGGAATCCGTTCGGGTTCGCTTGAGAATCCGGCACCTCTTGTCGCGATATGCGCAGGTGCGATCGCGATATGCGCAATGATTTTGCCTGGAATCAGCGGCTCATTCGTTCTTTTGATGCTGGGCCTGTACGACCATCTCATTGCTGCGTTAGAACAACGGGACCCCTCGGTGCTCGGAATGTACGCAGTCGGAGCTCTCGTCGGCCTACTCCTCTTCAGNCGAGTTCTTAACNGNCTGTTGAANCGCTACCGNGANCTGGTTGTTTCGATGCTTCTNGGTCTGATGGTCGGCTCGCTGAGAGTTCTGTGGCCATGGCCTTCAGACCAGGGCGGACTGGAAAACACCGGGCTCGGAACCCCGCAAATCGAAGAGCTTCTCGGAGCCCTAATTGCTGCTTTGGTAGGGGTTGCAGCCGTTGTTGTGATCCTTGTCCTAGTGGCTAACCGAGAAAATTTTGATAGTGATGATGCGTTGGAAATGCCGTAATGCCCGGTACCTTCCGCGGATGAGGTTGCTTTATTTGGGCAATCGAAGAATTTGACAGACCCACATGAATTAGGGAATTAATTGCCGTCGTGCCTAAATCGCTAGTAATCGTTGAATCACCTGCCAAGGCTAAAACCATTGAGCGATACCTCGGTTCCGACTATGTGGTTGAGGCCTCAGTGGGTCATATCCGTGACCTTCCAGCCAACGCAACTGAGGTACCTGCCGTCTACAAAGGCGAGTCATGGGCGAATCTAGGTATAGACGTCGACAATGACTTCAAGGCGCTCTACGTAGTTACCGAGAAGGCGAAGAAACAAGTAGCGAAGCTGAAAAAGCTTCTGAAGAGTTCGGACGGGCTCTACTTAGCNACGGATGAAGACCGGGAGGGCGAAGCGATCGCCTGGCATCTCCTCGAGGTACTAAATCCCCAAGTGCCCGTGTACCGAATGGTGTTCCACGAAATCACTGAAAAAGCTATTCGTGATGCAGTTGCCTCCCCCCGAGAGTTAGATCATCGCCTAGTTGATGCGCAAGAAGCTCGGCGGAAGTTCGATCGACTTTACGGATACAAAGTATCTCCTGTTATGTGGCAAAAAGTTAAGCCTGGCTTGTCCGCTGGCAGAGTTCAGAGTGTTGCTAACCGCCTGATTGTCGAGCGAGAACGTCAACGCATCGAGTTCCAAACAGCGGCGTATTCAAGCTTGGAGGCCGAGATGTCCTCCGGTGCGACCTTCACTGCCGCTCTTACCGCTATCAACGATGTTCGTGTTGCCACCGGACGGGACTTTGACGCGCAGGGCCAACTCAGCCAGGCCGACAGAACGATCGTAAACACCGATCAGGGCAAAGAACTGGCGTCGGCGCTTACCGGGGTTGAGTTCACTGTTCAGTCTGTTGACTCCAAGCCGTACCGACGGCGACCAGCGGCACCCTTTATAACCTCGACTCTTCAGCAGGAAGCCAGCGGGCGGTTAGGGTTCTCTGCCTCACGAACAATGGGTGCTGCCCAGAAGCTCTATGAAGAAGGGCACATAACCTATATGCGGACCGACAGCACGACGCTGTCGGCGGACGCGCTTAGTGCCGCCCGGACGCTGATCAGAGATCGCTTCGGGCAGGACCACTTACCTGCAGATGCTCGGGCCTACAACAAGAAGGTCAAAAACGCTCAAGAGGCGCACGAAGCTATCCGCCCCGCAGGAGACGCATGGCGAAATCCAGCCGACCTTGGTTTCAAAGGAGACAAAGCCGATAGCGATCAAGCCCGTTTATACCAACTCATCTGGAGTCGCACGATAGCCAGTCAGATGAACGATGCTGAAGGTCAGACGGTCACCATTCGTTTAGCAGCCTCCCCATCGGGATCGGAAACTTATGAATTCGGCACCAGCGGGACCGTGATCACTTCACCTGGTTTTCTGGCTGTCTACGGGCGACAATCAGACGAATCAGACGAAGAAGAACGAGAACTCCCCAACCTCTCCCAGGGTGACGCTGTTGTTGCCACGTCCCTTGAAAGCAAAGACCACCAAACGAAACCGCCGGCGCGCTACACCGAGGCGACCCTAGTTCGACGATTAGAAGAGCTAGGAGTGGGGCGACCCAGCACGTACGCAAGCATTCTCGGCACCATCCAAAGCCGAGGCTATGTTTGGAAAAAGGGTCAGGCTCTGGTCCCTGCACTCACCGCCTTTGCCACGGTCGGTCTCATGGAAAATCACTTCCCACATCTAGTTGATTACGCCCTAACTGCGAGCATGGAAGACGATCTCGATCAGATTTCCGTAGGCGAAATCGAACCTAACCCATGGCTAGATGATTTCTATTTTGGGGGTGTCAACGCAAAAGGGGAGCCACTGCCAGGTCTTCGCAACCTGGTGTCAGATGAACGTCTTGCCGATATTGACCCAGTGGAAATCAACACGATTCCCATTGGAGTTGATAATGACGGTCAAGTCGTTGTGGCCAAAGTGGGCAAAAACTTTCCTTATGTCCAACGAGGCGAAGAATATCGATCATTACCTGCGGGTATCACTCCAGACGAAATCACCCTTGATTTAGCAATCGAACTATTAGAGACACCAGAAGAACGCGTCCTGGGTCCCGACCCTGCGACCGGTATAGAAGTCATCGCCAGGCCAGGAACGTTCGGCCCATATGTGTCTTTGGGACGACCTCCCAAAATGCCGGCAGCGTCGTCACCCGGAGGACAACTCCTAGCTCTCCCTCTCCACAAAAAAGAACTCAAAGTAGCGCTCGCCTATATGCGGTGCATGACCGACGACCCTGACAATGACTCGGTCCGGCAAGCGATAAAGAATCCCAAACGCGGGATTGGTGACGCCGCCATCAAGCGGCTTGTTGAATTCGGCGAGACTCAAGAGATCAGCCTCTTGGAGGCTTTCAAACGGGCGAAGGAAGCCGGTTCGTCACCTGCCGCCCAAAAAGCTATTCGATCATTTCTGAAGCTGAGAAAATCAATCGTCGATCTGCGCGAAGCAGACGCTCCTGCAGCGCTGCAGTCGTGTCTAGAACAGTCCGGCTACATGAAGGACTTGCAGCGCGAAGACAACCAGGAACGTCTCACTAACATCAATGCCCTCATTGAAACTTCTCGAGTGTTTGACAGTGTTATCGAAGTCGTCAGCGAACTAGACCGCATCGATGAACTCAAGAATCAACCGAAGCCAAAAACAGCGTCACTCTTTCAAACAATGACCCTAGAACGCATCACTCTTGAGGAGGCACTCGAGCTTTTGAGCTTGCCACGCACCGTTGGAACAGACCCTGCTGACGGGGTCGAAATAACCGTTCAAAACGGTCCCTATGGTCCGTACTTACTCAAGGACGGAGAGAGCCGAAATCTGCAAAATGAAGAGCAGTTGCTGACCATCACCCTTGAAGAGTGCTTGGAACTCCTCGCAGTGCCTAAAAAGTTTGGTCGCAGAGCAGCGAAACCACCGCTCAAGGAGCTAGGCAAAGACCCCAACAGCGATAAGCCCATTCTGCTGAAGGATGGAAAATTTGGGCCATATGTAACTGATGGTAAAACGAACGCTTCGCTCAAGAGTTGGGATTCAGTTGAAGAACTCACCGAGCAAAGAGCGGTGGAGCTATTGGCTGAGAAACGAGCCTAAGACTTCGCATCGTTCGCTCACTGAGCAGTGTTTTTGAATATCCTGTAACTCAGAAGCTCGTTATCGAGTCGGAATAGATTTTTGACCGTGGGAAACCCTGAAGAGTCTGAACTGTGAATATGGATGAACCAGAGGTAACCCAGGATCAAGATGCCACTGCGCCTCTGAACAGGTCACACCCTGTATTTGGGAGTCCCGCNTTTCTGCGCCTATGGATCGCTCAGATAGTCAGCGCATTTGGTGATTGGATCGGATTCCTAGCCATTATCGAGATTGCTCGACGGATCGGCGGCGACCAGCCCGGGTCCGCGATAGCGCTCGTCATGGTGGCCAGAGTGCTGCCCGGCTTTTTTTTGGCCTCCGTCGGAGGGGTCATAGTCGACAGAGTCAACCGGAAACGGCTTNTGATCAGCTGTGACATTCTTCGAGCCTTGGTGCTTCTCACAATCCCGTTCATCGAACGTGTATGGGCACTGGTACTCGTATCGTTANTCCTTGAATTAGCGACGTCTCTNTGGGGACCCGCGAANGAAGCCATNGTCCCCAACTTGGTTCCCAAAGANCAGCTAACGGCGGCNAANTCACTTTCGNTNGTNGCGGCGTACGGCACGTTCCCCCTCGCAGCAGGGGCNTTTATTGGCCTCGCGAAGCTTGCTGAATGGTTAGGGGGAAGCGCCATCGGTCAAGTTGAGTGGGCACTTGTGCTTGACTCAGTAACTTTCCTGNTAGCGGCATGTCTAATAGCAACGCTCCCGCTCGTACCCCGCCGAAGAGAAGAAAAGAAAGCGGGACCCATCGATCTCGCTCAAGGTATCCGCGAACTGCGTGAAGGATGGGCTTTCATCGCGATCAGCCCCCAAGTACGAGCAGTCCTCGTCGGACTGGCGACTGGGATGATCGGTGGCGGGATGTTGATTCCCCTCGGAGCGGTTTATAACGACGTCATCTTGAAAGCTGGTAACGCAGGTTTCGGCACCATTCTTGTGACCCTTGGACTAGGTGTCTCGGTAGGCGTATCGATGTTGTCAGCGATGCAACGAAGATTGGACAAAGACAACGGGTTTATTGCCGCAATCTTCGGTGCCGGTAGCTGTTTGTTGTTTGCCGTATCAACCTCCAACACGTTTTGGAATCTAGCCGGCGTATTTGCAATGGGGATCTTCGCCGGATCGGTATACGTATTGGGATTCACCCTTCTCCATGAACATGTCGAAGAGCAGCTTCGAGGGAGGGTCTTTAGTGCCCTATACACCCTGGTTCGTTTTTGTCTGCTCCTATCAATCACTGTCGGTGGGTTCTTGTCTGATGGCTTTAATTGGCTCTTCGATGTTCTCTTCGACAATGAACTCACTATGGGCTCGTGGGCCATGGCTCTGCCTGGGGTTCGAGGTGCCTTATGGTTAGCGAGCCTCTTTATGTTGCTGGCATCAGGGCTTGCATGGGTTTCACTGCGCACCCCTAATAAGAAGTTGCAATGAACCGACGCGGAAAATACATAGCATTTGAAGGATGGGAAGCAAGCGGGAAGTCAACGCAAGCCCGACTTCTAAGCCAACGCCTAGATGCGGTGTTGACTCGGGAACCGGGCGGCACTGCTTTGGGTTTGGCGATCAGAGACCTGTTGCTTGGGAACGGTCCGGCCCCAACCGAGCGCGCCGAAGCACTGCTTTTCGCGGCAGATAGAGCACAGCACCTAGCTGAAATCGTAGAGCCGGCACTCGCCGAAGGGCGAGACGTCATAACTGACCGTTCCTACGGTTCAACGCTCGCGTATCAGGGTTACGGGCGTGGACAGTCCATCGAAGAACTTATGCGACTCGTTGAATGGACCAGCGGAGGACTACTTCCCGACCTTGTCGTTCTCCTAACAGTTGCTGTTGACACAGCAGATGGTCGGTTAGGAGACCAACGTGACCGAATGGAAAGCGAAGATGGTGACTTCGCGACGCGAGTTGTAGAGGGGTTCACAGCTCTAGCAGAGGCGGACCCGGATCGATGGGTCGTTGTTGACGGTGCCGGATCGATTGAGGAGGTAGCTGCAAGGGTTGCCAAAGTGGCCGGTCTTCCATGACCGATGCGTTCAGCCAAGTAGTTGGACAGTCAGCAGCTGTTTCGATGCTCCGAAACGCTGTTGTGAACCCAGCTCACGCCTATCTTCTGAATGGCCCGGAGGGCTCCGGTTTACGAAACCTGGCAGTTAGTTTTGCGGCAGAGCTTTTGGCGCATGAACGGGAAAACCCCCAAGACCACCGAAGACTCGCTCTTGCCGAAGCTCACCCAGATTTGCTGATAGTCGAACGAGAGGGACTGGAATACCGGGCGGAAGAGGCGGAGTCATTGCGAGATGCTGGCTACCGGAGTCCCTTTGATGGTGATCGACAAATCATCCTTATTGAAGATATTCAACTAGCTAATGATGTGTTCGTTGGAATGACACTCAAGGTGTTAGAGGAGCCACCCCCTTCAACTTATTTCGTCTTGACCGCAGAAGAAGTAACGTCCCAGCTGGCGACCATTGCATCTCGCTGCACACCAGTTGATCTAGCTGCTGTCGATACTGAGGATTTGGTANAACACCTCCAAACGTTGGGTGTTGACGAAGATCGATCTCGTGCCATAGCGAACATTGCTGATGCATCNATAGACCGAGCGGTGCTGCTTGCTTCTGACAGTGCCGCCCTGGAACGGTGGGAAACATGGGCCCAGCTTCGAACAGATCTTGACGGCACCGGTGCTGCCATCACCTTGGCTGTGGACCGCTTATTGCAACTGGTTGACGAGTCAGCCGAGCCCCTTCGAAAGCGCCAGGAACAAGAACTGGAAGCACTCGACGAATTAGCCGAAAGGTATGGCGAACGAGGTCTCGGTCGATCAAAGCTTGAAATTCGCCACAAGCGAGAACTCCGCAGACTCCGCACAGACGAGCTATTGATGGGCATGACAGCTGTCGGGAACGCCATCAGTGAGGGCATAACGAACGGTTCAATCGACGCGTCCAGCGGATCAAAATCTTTGGTCTCACTCAACGCAGCGGCCAACGATTTGAGACGGAATGGTAACGAGCGGCTTCAACTGCAGAATTTGTTCATCAACTTGAAAGTTTAAAACCGTTCCATCTACTGCACGGAATCGAGCCCGAGGTGGGAATCGAACCCACGACCTGCTCTTTACGAGAGAGCCGCTCTACCACTGAGCTACTCGGGCGCTAACCCAACCGACGCTACCACCAGCCCCTNGCGACAAGACCAAAGCTTCATCGGCGATTTTGAGTGANCCTTCGCNAAGAGTTGCGGTCTATTCGACGCNGTTGGGTACGATGACGTNATGAACGCACTCGCNGCTCAAGTCTGGCACTTTTGGTTGGCTGTACCTTTAGCTATTGGCACGGTCCTAGGAGTGGTCCAACTTATAGTGGGCTACATAACGAAGGTCGTAGCCCCTCGTTACCCGAAACGCTGAATTCGCTCATGACGGATGGACCCGTCGATTGGGAGTTNGCGAAACGAATCGCGTCGCGCGTAGCCGGTGAGGAACCACTATCTCGTTCTTACCTAGGTGATTCACTGCACAGAGACTTCTCTGAATTCACCCCACTAGCCGAAGAACTGGTCGGAGCTGAGACCGGGTTGACCTCCTCTGAGGGTTCAGCACGCGCCCAAGTAATTGACCGCGAAGGCTGGATCGACGCCAATATTCGTTCGTTTAGACGGCTCCTGCGGCCGGTGTTGGCGGAATCGTCTGATTCCGACCCGACCAGTGGAATCGCACGCAAGATCGCGGCAGCAGAACTAGGCGCTGCGTTGGGTTGGATGTCCCGACGGGTCCTAGGCCAGTACGACCTGTTGCTAGCCGAAGATGAAGATCGAGACGAACAAGACTTTGTGTATTACGTCGGCCCCAACATCTTGGCGATCGAAAAGAAATTTGCGTTTGACCCCAAACAATTCAGACTCTGGCTGGCTTTGCATGAACTAACCCATCGTTCCCAGTTCACAGGAGTTCCCTGGCTCAGACCTCGTTTCCTGGAATTAGTGAACCAAATGCTCGACGAAGTCGAACCCGACCCCGATCGGGTCAAACAAGGCCTTCAAGATTTTGTCCAAATGAAACGCAATGGGAAAGATCCGCTGGCTGACGGGGGAGTAGCACAACTATTTGCCAGCGANCGACAAAAAGAACTGTTGGACTCTGTTGGAGGAATGATGAGTCTGGTGGAAGGACACGGCGATGTGACCATGTCTCGAGCTGCAGCTGGACATGTACCGCACGCCCAACGTTTCCACCGAGTAATGCAAGAACGTCGCAACAGTGCTACCGGCGTCAGTCGCCTAATGCAGAAAGTGATGGGGCTAGAGGCCAAGCTGGCTCAATACCAGGCAGGGGAAGACTTCATCGCTGCAATCGAATCTCAGCGTGGTGATCGCGCTGTTGATCTCATCTGGCAGGACCAAGACCATCTTCCGTCTATGGCTGAAATACGCAATCCGACGGCTTGGATGGAACGAGTTCCAGTCACTTAGCAGAGGTAAATGCATGGGAAAATATGATGCTCTGCGCCACTTCTTTGACCAGTGCACGTTTCCCAGCAACGGTCCTATTCATTGTGCGGTTTCAGGCGGAGCTGACTCATCGGCGCTGCTAATTCTGGCTTCGATGACGGGCGAAGAAGTTATTGCGCACCACGTTGATCACGGTTTGCGCCCAAATAGTTCTATTGAAAGTGATCGCGTTGCACGACTCGCCAATCAGGTCGGCGCGAAGTTCCGATCCGTGGCGNTGTCCTTAGAAGAGGGTCCTAACTTGGAAGCTCGAGCCAGGTCGGCGCGCTTTGACGCGCTTCCCGATGATGTCCTTACAGGACACACAGCCGACGACCAAGCAGAAACAATCATCCTTCATCTTCTGCGAGGAGGAGGGCCCGATGCTTTAGCGGGAATGGGAGACGAACACCATCCCATAATCAAACTTCGACGAGCAGACACAGAATCGGTATGCCAAATATTCGAATGGACACCAGTAGAAGACCCAACGAACGAGGATCCGAGATTCCGACGCAACCGCGTCCGACACGAAGTTCTCCCGTTGTTGAACGANGTAGCTGAACGCGANGTAGTGCCNTTGCTTATTCGGGCTGGGGAAATCGCGGAGAAGGACGCGGATTTACTTGACCAGCTGGCTCAAGAAATTGATGTCACCGATGCAGCAGATCTTGCTTCGGCGCCTATCGCCCTTGCGCGACGCTCAATTCGGGCATGGCTAAGAGGTGAGCACCCGCCAGATTTGGCGTCGGTTGAACGAGTTCTTCAAGTCGCACGAGGAGAGGCTTTGGGTACCGAGATAACAGGTGGAAGATCCGTTAGGCGGACCAATGGAAAATTAAGACTTGAAACCTTGCCGCAAGAACACGGAGAACTTCCCGAAAGCGGCTAGGTTCCGATTCTGTGACAGATCTGAGCCCGACAGACGACCCCGCTCTGACTGAAATTCTTGTAACCCGCGACGAAATCAAAGCAAGAGTGCAGGGGCTAGGACAAGAGATTTCAAATGATTACGCGGGNCGGGTCCCTCTGTTGATTGGGGTATTGAAGGGNGGAGTTATCTTCGCCTCNGACCTAGCGAGAGCNATCAATCTGCCNGTTGAGCTTGACTTCATGGCNGTCTCCTCNTACGGCAGCACCACGCGAAANAGCGGTGTGGTGCGGATCATTAAAGANCTTGACAATGATATTGAAGGNCGAGACGTCATCATTGTGGAAGACATCGTCGACAGCGGNCTTACCTTGCGGTATNTNCGGAAAACCTTGTTGGCTAGAAACCCGGCGAGCNTAGAGTTCTGCTCTTTGCTAGTCCGTGAAGAACAACAGGCAGATCTTGATGATCTGGTGAAATATGCGGGCTTTCGACTACCNCAGGTATGGGTGGTGGGCTACGGACTTGACGTCGGCCAGCGATATAGAAATCTGGGCGACATATGGGCCTACGACACTTCGGTCGAGCAATAACCACGTCTTAACTCCCAGTGGCCCCATCAAAATTGGGGAAGTAATATCTGGGTCGCATTAGTGTTTCAGCGCTAGCGGAATAGGGGACCGTGAAGGGAAAGTGGGCAGAAGGTATTGAGCCCAGGAACTTCGTCTGGGTTATCAAGGATTCTCTTGCCGTATGTGAGCGGCCAGGTGGCTATGGCGAACACCATCGACGCGTTCGCCGTCAAGAAGAGATCATCTGGGTTCGCCAAAACCACTTCGATGTGCTCTATTCACTCATCGCGGGTTCCCACAACCTCCACAATTACGAAGAACTGGGCATGCCATTTCGGCATCGGCCTTGGCCGGCTCATGATCAATTAGCTCAATACATGGAAGTGTTGTTCACTGAAATTCAGGGCGCCATGACCGCAGGACTGCAAGTGCTCGTTCACAAAGAAGAAGTAGGAGAGCGTCTTTGTGGCTTAATGGCCGCATATCTCTTATGGGCAGGACTGGTCCAGACCGGACCTCAGGTGACGGCTCTAGCTGAACGAATCTTTCAGCAACGATTAGGTCCACATGGCAGAGAGCTTGTAGAGATAGCTGTCGGAATGGAACATCAGCACGAGGACACCAGTAAGTGAACCAACAATCCAACAGTGATTGCATCCAACTTCGAGGACTCCGTGTTGTCTGCATAGTCGGAGTGCTCCCCGAAGAACGCGAACGCCCTCAGCCAATAGAACTTGACATCGACATATATGCGGACCTATCTGCAGCAGGTAAATCCGATGACCTTACTGACACCATCGATTATGGAGCAGCGGCACAAGCTGCAACTGAGATCTGTTTGTCATCCAAGGCGGAACTATTGGAGCACTTGGCGCAACGAATTGCTGATCAACTGCTCCTATTAACACCGGTGTCTGCAGTGGACATAACCATCAAGAAGATACGACCACCGATCCCACTCGATATCAAAACCGCAGCGGTTCAGGTTGTTCGTCACACCGATGAATGAGAGAACTTCGTCTGAACCGATAAGAGCTTTCCTTGGTTTCGGTTCCAACTTGGGTGACCGACATGATCTGCTATTCGAAGCGGTTGCTGACCTTCCCGAGAAATATGCGGTGTCAGGCTTATATGAAACCGCACCAGTTGGAGGTCCCATCCAAGGTTCGTACCTCAACCTGGTTGTCGAAATTCGCACTTCTCTAAGTCCCTACGATCTGCTTGGCACCTGCCAAGACCTCGAGAAGTCAGCGGGGCGTGTGCGCATGGAACGTTGGGGTCCACGAACACTTGATGTGGATGTGTTGCTTTACGGTGAACTTGAGCTCGAAGATCCTGACCTAACGATCCCCCATCCACGAATGTATGAGAGAGCTTTCGTGCTCTACCCCTTGGCAGAACTTGCTCCGGAATTACTCCCGGATGGTTGGGAGCTCGCAGTTGCTGACCAAGCAATAGAACGACTGGGGGACTGGGCGTCGTTCAAATCTCGGAAATAGAACCAAATTGCGTCTCAATTTTCGAAAATATGACTTGGTGTGAGATGTCGAATGCCAAACTCTCGAAATAGATCTTCTTTATTTCTCTGTTGGTCGCACCGCTGGAGCGATTCATGAAGCACCATAAAGCTTGAGTACTTCTGAAAAAATAGAGGAGTGCTGCACAAACTTAACTTTGTTGAGGAGACATGGCGGAAATCCCCTACCAATTTGCCCCCGACAGCAAAATCGAAGGTGTCATAACGAAGCATGCTGGTCTCGGAGCAGGCGAGGAGACCGACGATGTCGTAACTATCGCTGGACGACTCATGCTGAGACGGGTTCAGGGCAAATTGGCTTTCGGCACCCTTGATGATGGTTCAGGTCGAATCCAACTATTTGCACCCTCCAAAAGCACCCCAGACTTTGATGAGTTCTGCGATCTGAATCTCGGTGACTGGTTGGGAGTAACGGGCGTTGTCATGACCACCCGTCGCGGAGAGCTAAGTGTTCGGGTGGACTCCTGGGTTCGCTTAGCCGAAGCCCGCCGACCTTTCCCAGACAAATGGCATGGGATTAGTGATACGGACACCAGATATCGGCAACGGTACGTAGACCTTTGGGTAACACCAGAAGCTCGAGAAGCTTTCAAAACAAGAAGTCGAATGATTTCGCTTACCCGCTCCTTTTTAGAAGACCGAGGGGCGATGGAAGTTGAGACACCCATTTTCCACCCAATACCGGGTGGCGCTAACGCAAGGCCGTTCACTACCCACCACAACGCGCTCGACCTTGATCTATACCTCAGGATCGCGCCGGAGCTGTACCTAAAACGACTCACCGTCGCTGGCTTCGAAAAAGTATTTGAGATTGGACGTGTTTTTCGTAACGAGGGAGTATCAACACGCCACAACCCAGAGTTCACAATGCTCGAGCTGTACGAGGCCTACGCCGACTACGAAGACATAATGCGCCTTGTCGAAGAGCTAGTTGAACACTTAGCAATTGAGATCACCGGATCAACGGTGCTTGCTGTGGGAGATAGAGAACTCGATGTCGCAAAACCATGGCGGCGTGCAACTATGACTGAATTGATTGAGGAATCCATCGGGGTGGCATTGACATTGGACACACCGATCGAGGAACTGCGCGCGATTGCATCAGAACATGAAATCCCTATTAAAGATGGTTATGGGCCTGGGAAACTGATCTTGGAAATCTATGAAAAGACCACGGAGAGTTCGCTATGGGGTCCCGTCTACGTGACGGACTATCCGATCGAAGTATCGCCCCTGTCTCGCGAGCACAGATCCAACCCAGGTATGACCGAGCGTTTCGAAGCAATATTGGCAGGAAGAGAACTCTGCAATGGTTTCAGCGAACTCGTAGATCCCGAACAACAACGGATCCGATTCGAAGAGCAAGCGGCACAAAATGCAGGCGGGGACGACGAAGCGATGCTTGTAGACGAAGACTATCTACGTGCCCTTGAATATGGTTTGCCACCCACCGGAGGTGTAGGNATAGGCATTGATCGCCTAGCGATGCTTCTTACCGGTGCAACAAGTATCAGAGATGTCGTTTTGTTTCCGACGTTGCGACCGGAACAGACGTAGGCCTACGACTTGATCTAGGTATCGCTACGGCGTTGGTGCAGAACCCTCCGGCAGATCCTGGCGCTGTATAAACAAACCTTCTGCTTCCATGAAACGACCGTCAGGTCCATCACCTGAACCTCGCAGCGTTATTTTTCGACCTTCGATGTTATGCACCCAAGCCCTAAACTTCGCTGGAGCCGCCAAAGGTGCAGGCCCTATGTAGTCCACCTTCAANTAAGCGGTGTAGGCCTGNCGNCCGCGCATCCGATTCAAGGCGCCCATTACNTCGTCGATGATTANGGCTTGAACGCCGCCNTGCACTCTTTCTGGAGGGCCAGCGAACATNGGATCAATAGTGCCCGTACAAACAACACTTTCNTCNGANTCCTTTACAAATGACAAGCCAATNGATGCNGGATGNAAATCGCCNCCTGCGATGGAGAATGGGTCAAATTCGATTTCATCTCCAACCTCAAGTTCAAGGGGCGTGAATTGGCCCGCGTAAATCGCGGCCAAATGAGGGCGAGTCAGCATGTCGTCTAGCTTGTTTCTCTCATCACCGGATTCAAAACGAGCTGCCAACAACTCGATGTCTTCAGCAATTTCTTTTAAGGCTTCATCCGGTAAATGACGGCCCGAAATTGCTTGGTTTAAACGACGTGCCGCGTTGGCGGCCTCGGCTACTGCATCCCAGGTGCTCATCCCTGAACGCTACCGCGCCAAGACGCCTCGCAGGCGGGTACCTCGAGGCAGTACGGTCAGGACATGCGCCGCATCATTTTCGACGAAGAACACGACATGTTTCGCGAGTCAGTTCGATCGTTCATTGATAAAGAGATTGTCCCAAACCACGAAAAGTGGGAACAGAACGGGAAAGTCGATAAAGAAATGTTCCAAAAAGCTGGCTCACACGGCTTTCTAGGAACGGCCATCCCGGAACTATATGGGGGAGGCGGAGTCCAAGATTTCCGTTATAACTCAATCATCAACGAAGAGGTTCAACTTGCGGGCGTCGTCGGATCAGGAATGTGCATCACGTTGCACAATGACGTCTGTCTGCCCTACTTCATCAACTACTGCAACGAAGAACAAGCTGAACGATGGATGCCNGGACTTGTNAACGGCAACCTGATGACNGCGATTGCTATGACCGAACCTGCGATTGGATCGGANCTGGCGTCAATGGGTACNAGTGCGATCCGAGAAGGAAATGGCTACGTNGTAAACGGATCAAAAACGTTTATTACCAATGGCATTAACAGTGATTTGATAATCACGGCCGTCAAAACAGACCCATCAGAAAAACATAAAGGCATGTCGCTGCTGGTTGTCGAAGAGGGCATGGAGGGTTTCGAACGGGGAAGAAACCTTGACAAGCTAGGCATGAAAAGCCAAGACACAGCCGAGCTGTTCTTCAACGACCTATACGTCCCCGAAGAGAATGTCCTAGGCGGCGAGGGCTCTGGCTTTTTGAACTTAGTGAACAACTTGCCCCAAGAACGATTGTCGATTGCGATCACAGGAACAGCGTCGGCGCAGGCCGCGTTCAATTGGACAGTTGAATATGTCACTGAACGCGAAGCTTTCGGACAGAAAATTTCGTCTTTCCAAAACACACGATTTGAATTGGCGGAAATGAAAACCGAACTTGACTTGGCATGGGTGTTCGTTGATCGTCAGATTCAGGCTCTAAATGAAGGCGAATTGACGGCCGAAGATGCAGCGGAGGCAAAATGGTGGTGTACGGAAATGCAACTTCGCACCATTACACGTTGCCTACAACTGTTCGGCGGGTATGGCTTCATGAATGAATACCCGATAGCGAGGGCTTACGCAGACGCCAGAGTGCAAACAATTTATGGCGGCACCACCGAAATCATGAAAGAAATCATCGGCCGGAAAATTACCGGTCGATAGAGACCATTTTTGCATTCCAAACAAATGCAGCGAACACCGATAGGAGCGCGTCGTGAACCGATCAATTGAATCCGTGGCAGTAATAGGTGCTGGCACGATGGGCGCGGGTATTGCTGCCGCGAGCGCAGCTGCGGGATGTCGGGTACTTATCCTCGATATGAATCAAGAAACTGTTGAAGCGGCGCTTCAACAGGTTGACGAAGAGAACCGCCATCTAGTTACTGCAGGCCTAGTTGATACCGACCTCGAGGCAGTCAGTGAGTATGACTGGATCTGTGAGGCGGTCGTAGAAGATCTTGCCGTGAAAAGAGATTTATTTAGCCGCCTTGAGGAGGTTCGAAAAGACGGATCAGTCATTTCTTCCAACACTTCAGGAATTCCGCTACGCCAGATATCTGAAGGAATGCCAGAACGCTTCCGTTCAGATGTAGCNATTACGCACTTTTTTAACCCAGTCAAAGTAATGCGGCTGTTCGAATTGGTTCCCGGTGAAGACACAGACCAAGAAGTCATATCGGCCTTCACAGACTTTGGTGCCGATCGGCTTGGAAAAGGGGTAGTCCACGCGAAAGACACAGTTAATTTCATCGGTAACCGAATCGGCTGTTTCTTTATGCTGTCTGGTCTNCATCTAGCTAAGCCCCACCTCGTNGATGGGATGAANCAAGAAACCGTAGACGCTGTATTGGGTGCACCAGTCGGNNTTCCCCCAACTGGCCTGTACGGNCTTATCGATCTAATCGGTTTAGATGTAATGGAACTTGTAGGAAANAACCTTGCNGTCAATTTGCCNGANGCTGACATAGGTCAGAAATTCACAAGCTTCCCATCNACCGAGCAACAGATGCATGACAGAGGCCAACTAGGTCGCAAAGTGGGTGGAGGTTTTTACAGGCAAAGTAANACGGCTGACGGCGAACGTCGNAAAGAAAGCTTCGANCTCNTCAATGAAGAGTGGCGTGATGCTCANGAGNCNNAACTTGGCGGAATACCCGTTGAACTNGGAGAAGTNGTCTTCCANGACTCTCCCCANGGCGAACTTGCCTGGAAAGTGTTTGGAGGGACCTTGAGATACGCCGCGTCGTTGGTACCCGAGATTGCGGATGATGTANTCAATATCGACAACGCCATCCGATGGGGATTCAATTGGGTTCACGGCCCATTCGAAATGATNGATNACCTNGGTCCNCGAAGGATTATNGATCGTATTCGAGCTGAAGANGCTGAGCTTCCNTCAATGNTGCAGGTTCTGAACGANGCGGGAGTCGAATCTTTTTANCGCAACGANGGAAGCGAATATTTAGGCNTAGATGGTGACTACCACNCAGCNGNNAGTTCAGCNGANTGAACCTCGTTGTCGCACTATTGCATCNGACATNGTGACAACGTCCCGCATTTCANAANCNTCATGAATCCGNACNACGTCGATNCCAGCACAAATTGCGTGTGCGACCGTCGCNGCGGTTCCAAAGAGACGTTCACCCACNNGTGACCCAAGTACGGTCCCNATNGAAGACTTCTTCGAAGTTCCGATGAGTAACGGNAACTCAAGATGAACNAACTCGGGCAAGCGACGCAAAATCTCCAAGTTCTGGGAAACNGACCAGCCGAACCCAAACCCGGGATCCAANATTAATTTGGCGGAGTCGACCCCNGCCGAGTCACACACCGATAGCGAGGTNATGAANCCGGAAGTGATGTCATCAATAACGTCATGATGTTCACGACCACGCTGATTATGCATCAGTACCGCTCCGACCTCCCGATCTGCGACGAGGTAGGAAAGGTCGGGATCCAACTGAAATCCAGAAATATCATTAACAACGCTCGCGCCGACATCCAAAGCAGCTTCAGCAACTGCAGCCCACGTCGTATCCACAGAAATCGGTAATCCGACTTCAGCGTTAATTGCTTCAATTACGCGAACGACCCGACTTTTCTCTACCGAAATCGGCGTCGGATCTGCGCCAGGTCGCGAAGAAGCNCCCCCTACATCAATAATGTCGACCCCGGAGGCTTCGAAGNTCTTTGCNAACGCCACTGCCTTATCNAGNTCACCGGCTACACCATCGCCNGAAAATGAGTCTTGCGTAGCGTTCACAATTCCCATCACATAGGTCCGACGTCCCCAATCCCATATGACGNCTCGNCCNGCNTCAAAAGTCGCTGCCTTGTACCTACGGTCAATCGGCCACACCAGAAACTCCGCAAATCTACTTAACGCTCAAGAGTCGACAACAGANTGGTCGNTGCGTCTCGCATGCCCTGCACCCCTGGGGTCGCTGGCAGACCATCAAGTGCAGCTAAGGCNNTATCCACAAACTCTTGGGCCGTCGCCACAGAAGTNGCTATCTCAGGTCCTTCTACAACTATNGCCCGNGCCTNATCCCTAGTTTCCTCATCCAACTGCNGNCCAAGTAACTCTGTCACTGGGTGANCATCGGCAATCATCCGAATGACCGGCAACGTGTAGACGCCNTCTCTCAGGTCATTACCNGANGGTTTACCAAGCTCTTCGTCNGTNGCTATCAAATCAAGAATGTCGTCNACCACCTGGAAGGCCATTCCATACGCGTGGCCGAATTCACTAAGTTGATCCACCACCGAGCGGTCAGCTCCGCTCACAATTCCACCGATACGACACGAAGTTGCGTACAACGCAGCGGTTTTCCCAGAAATAGCTTGGAGATACTGATCCTCAGTCCTCCTAATGTCGTAAATCAGTTGCAGCTCGCGAACCTGTCCTTCGCACAAGTGACCNATAGTCGCCGCTAACAACTCCGCCACTTCAGTTCCCANTGAGGCCGCCAACTCAGACGCCTTCGCCAAAAGAAAATCACCNGCGAGAATTGCTGTGAGATTGCCCCAGCGGTGATTCACCGCCTCAATTCCNCGACGCGTCTCGGCNTCATCCATAACATCGTCGTGATANAGCGACCCTAGATGGACAAGTTCAACTGCCACCCCCCCGCGAACCATTTCGTCGNTNAGACTTTCAGGTNTATCACCCGNCGGGTCCAACGAAAGTGCCGNGGCNATTACNAAAGCCGGCCGNANNCGTTTCCCACCTGCNGGTATCAGATGAGAGGCAACCTCAGTNAAGAAGTCGTCGTCGGTNGTCGCAGCCTCTCGCAGAGCGGCNTCCACACGGCCTAAATCCGCGTTGGGATCAACNCGATGNTGAAGAGGAGTAAGAGAAACCACAATGCCAACCTAACTGGAAAGCTAAACGACAACTCGATCTGGCCTGAAACCATNGGNTCGGTCNACCAAAATTAAAATTAATTGANATTTGACCACAAGCCGCTGCGAGACATGGTCACTATCCCGGTTACACTCCAGTAACGCCCGNCATCCGTGGGCACACTTGCCTCCTGGAGGATTCAGTGTTTGAAAGGTTCACCGATCGAGCTCGTCGAGTAGTTGTTCTGGCTCAAGAGGAAGCGCGCCTTCTCAACCACAATTACATCGGTACCGAGCACATCCTCCTAGGCCTGATTCACGAAGGCGAAGGAGTTGCCGCCAAGGCACTTGAATCTTTAGGGATTTCTCTCGAAGCAGTCCGCAGTCAGGTCGAAGAAATAATTGGTCAAGGCGGTTCCTCACCAAGCGGTCATATCCCCTTCACTCCAAGAGCAAAAAAAGTCCTTGAGCTATCGCTTCGCGAAGCCCTTCAACTAGGACACAACTACATCGGAACCGAACACATCTTGCTTGGCCTGATCCGAGAAGGCGAAGGAGTTGCGGCACAGGTGCTTGTGAAGCTCGGCGCTGACCTCTCCCGAGTTCGACAACAAGTAATCCAATTACTTTCTGGCTACAGCGGACCGGGCCAAGGAGAAGGTTCCGAACCCGGGAAAGAAACTGTCGGAGGTTCCGCTGAACGGGGCGATGGGCCACAAGGTGGGTCCGCCATCCTGGACCAATTCGGCAGGAATCTCACCCAGAATGCAAAAGATAAAGCACTCGACCCGGTCATAGGCAGGATGCGCGAAACCGAGCGAGTCATGCAGGTGCTCTCACGGAGAACCAAAAACAACCCCGTACTCATCGGCGAACCAGGAGTCGGGAAGACAGCCATAGTCGAAGGCTTGGCACAGAAGATCGTTGCCGGNGAGGTACCAGATACCTTGCGAGGCAAACAGCTCTACACGCTTGACTTGGGCGCACTAGTGGCAGGCTCTAGATACCGAGGAGACTTTGAGGAGCGCCTCAAAAAAGTCCTGAAGGAAATCAAAACCCGGGGCGACATCATTCTGTTCATCGACGAATTGCACACCTTGGTCGGAGCAGGTGCAGCCGAAGGGGCGATAGACGCTGCTTCAATCCTCAAACCAATGCTTGCGCGTGGCGAACTACAAACAATTGGTGCAACCACCCTCGAGGAATACAGAAAGTACCTAGAAAAAGACGCCGCATTAGAACGACGCTTCCAACCAATACGCGTTGAAGAACCAACACTCAGNCACACCATAGAGATACTCAAGGGACTGCGCGACCGATACGAATCTCACCACAGGGTAACGATCACAGATCAAGCCCTCGTAGCAGCGGCAAACCTGGCAGATCGATACATCGCTGACCGACACCTACCAGATAAGGCGATAGACCTTATTGACGAAGCCGGATCGCGATTACGTATCAAACGCATGGAGACACCACCGGACTACACAGAGATCGAAAACAAGATTGCTGAAATAGTCGAAAAGAAAAAACAAGCTGTCGAAGATCAAGATTTTGAATTGGCTGGCTCCCTACGTGACCAAGAAAAAGAGTTGCTGGATCGTCGAACAGAGCTGATGGAGCAGATCAAGTCCGAAGGCGTCGACCTATTCGATGAGGTTGACGAGGAAGCAATAGCCGAAGTCCTTTCGATTTGGACGGGCATCCCGGTTTACAAACTCACAGAAGAAGAAACACAGAAGCTTCTGAAAATGGAAGACGAGCTTCACAAACGAGTGATAGGNCAGCAAGACGCAATCAAAGCCGTAAGTCAAGCAATTCGCCGTACCCGTGCAGGTCTCAAGGACCCNAAAAGACCTGGTGGTTCATTTATCTTCCTTGGACCCTCCGGCGTCGGGAAAACGGAACTTGCTAAAACACTTGCCGAATTCCTTTTCGGAGACGAAGACGCATTGATCAGTCTTGATATGTCGGAATACATGGAAAAGCACACCGTGAGCCGGCTTGTCGGGTCCCCACCCGGATATGTGGGTTACGAAGAAGGTGGTCAGCTCACCGAAGCGGTCCGACGTCGACCATTTTCGGTAGTGCTATTTGATGAGGTCGAAAAGGCTCACCCGGATGTCTTTAATACGCTCNTGCAGATCCTCGAAGAGGGGCGGCTGACTGACGCTCAAGGCCGCTCAGTCGACTTCCGTAACACCGTGCTAATTATGACNTCAAACCTCGGAACAGCAGATCTGCGTAGAGCAAATGTTGGGTTCACCAAGGCCGATGAAGCTGTGAGCTACGAGCGGATGAAAGAAACGGTCAATGACGCCCTAAAGGCGCATTTCCGGCCGGAATTCCTCAACCGCGTTGACGACACCATTGTGTTCCATGAACTTTCNATGGCTGAAGTAACTGAAATTGTAGATCTAATGATNACNCGGACTTCGGAACAACTNAAAGCCCAAGGACTAGGTCTCGANCTCACAGATNCNGCCAAGAATTGGCTTGCTCGCAAAGGGTACGACCCNACCTTGGGCGCTCGACCTCTTCGACGTGCGATTCAACGCCATGTTGAAGACGCGCTCTCTGAACGCATCCTTTACAAAGAGTTCCATGCTGGCCAAATAGTCGTAGTGGATGTCGACGAAGACGCCGACGAAATCGTTTTCCGATCAATTGATGGGTTNGAACCGGAACCCGTTGANCTNGANGACGCAACGAGTACCGAGTAGACCACAAGCCNCAGATCACNAGACAACGGGNCATCTTTTGTGCGCCAAACGCGNCAGAATCTCCCAAATCCGTGCCACTAATGCGGAATTNGCTCTTACAAGTGCCACAGTGTTGAGGTGGAAATCACATGGTCCATCGTCTTGGCTGCTGGCTCGGGTTCTCGATTTGGAGGGAACAAACA
>PAVP01000052.1 GCA_002713975.1 Acidimicrobiaceae bacterium
TAGATCAGCGCGACAACGAGAGCTGCGCGAGCACCTGTCGGCATTTGGCGATTAGCGGTACCGGGGGGACGGGCCACGACCGGCAACGTAGTACCCCTCGACCTCTCGCGGAAGGACTTTCAAGATTTATTTTAAATAAAATTTCGGTCTGGAGACGTTGTTAGAGCGCGAGATCCGTGAGGTCCAAATCAGATGTTTGAACCTTCAACCCAACTAGCTCAGATACAGAAATACTGCCTTCTCTAACAGCTGCATTATCGGTGCCTGCGATCCGTCGTTTCGGGTCACCGGGCTGTCGTTCAAACGACCAAGATCCATCTCCGGAGGATTGCAAGGTTCCTGCAGCATCCCCCCATTTCGCGAGCCCAGTGATTTGAACACCCACTACTTCAGTCAACGAGATGTTTGGGGCGTTGATATTGACAACTCTGCGCCCCTTCTCGATCAACCTGAGACGTTCAATCATTTCCGGTACAAGGTGAACCGCAGTACCCCACTCCATCGGTGCATCTGTTACATCGAGGCTGACCGCGATCCCATGGGCACCGTTGTTGGCTGCAGTGAGACCAGCTCCAACAGTTCCGCTGTGCAGCGCCGACCGGCCGCAATTCAAGCCCGGGTTCACACCTGACACCACCATCGGAACCGGGTCTCCGAAAGCGCCGAGTTGGGTCATGATCACACACAGAGCAGGCGGTCCGTCTACCGCCCAGCACGGCGTGTCGCCTAGGTCNTCTCGCACAATTCTTTGAGCTTGAAGTTCGCCGCCGTGTAGGTCTCCGCCGATCGCNGCACCCATACCGGTCATATCAGTTGTGGGCGCAGCAACCACTGCTTCATATCCAGCGTCCACTACCCGTTTCGCTAACGCCCACAAACCTTCTGAGGCGACACCATCATCGTTGGTTATCAGCACCCTCATAAACGAGGTTTATTCTTCGTCTTCTTCGGGGACACCCAAATCCCACTCGAGGTGCAGATTTTCGCGTTCTGCGTCGCGATTCACGCGTTCACGATTACGGCGGAACTGGGGGTCATGGGGTGGGAGAAGCTGCAGCCGTGCAACGGTTCGGCGTCGGAACTCATCGACGACTGCTTGTTCTCCAAAAAGTCCTTGTATGTCCCAATGCGGAGACACTGGGCCTAGGTACACGATTCGTATACCGGTCTCTGGGGGTGGTAATTCTTCTTCAGTTTCGAAGTTAGTCACCGATGCTCCTTCGCCAGCGAGTCCACTACTGTACCGGCGAGACCAGTCGGAACCATTGACGACGATGAACCTTCAAGTTCGCTTTTTCGGGTACCGAACAATAAAAGTTTCATAAGAACCAAAAATATTTGGAACCCTTTGGCCTAGTTGGGCGTCATAGTCGTAACAAGCAGCGAGATATGACCCTCGCATCAACCTATGGAGCGCCGACATGAGCCACATTTCCGCCGACACAAGTTGGATGAATACCGGTAACTGCGCGGACCAGCATCCATCAATTTTTTTCCCCAGTGACGGTGTCGGGGTTGAGCGAGCTAAGAAACTGTGCGAAGGCTGCGTTTCGCAAAACCCGTGCTTGGAATACGCCTTAGTCAACCGTGTCGAACATGGCGTGTGGGGCGGGGCGTCTGAGCGTCAACGTCGCCGAATCCTGAAAGCCCGCCGGCAGTCACTATTACAAGAAACCTCTGTCCAGATCTCTTAACCCCTGAGAGGTTGGCTAGCTGTCAGAAGAATCTTCGGTCGCATCTGAGCCAGCATCATCTATGCCGTCTTTGAATTCTTTTTGGGCCTGCCCGAGTGACCGCGCCAATTTGGGGAGCTTCGCCCCGCCAAACAGAACCAAAACGATGACCAGGATAATGATGAGTTCTGAGCCGCCAAGATTCACAGCTCTCAGACTACCAGCGCTCTGAAGTTGGAAACGAAAGCTAAGCGTCTCGACGTATTAGCTTGCTCGTTCCGCAGCTGCTCGACGGGCAAGCGCGCGTTGGCGGCGCAGACGACGACGTTCCCGCTCACTCATGCCACCCCAGATTCCGAATTTCTCACCGTGACTCAACGCGTACTCCAAACAGTCTTCGCGGACCACGCAACCCCGACATACTTCTTTGGCTTCTTTGGTGCTTGCACCCCGCTCTGGGAAAAACAAATCCGGGTCAACACCCAAGCAGTTGGCGTAATCCCACCAACTGCTTTCTTCCGTTTGACCACCGCCATCATCTACAAACGCCATTTGTATCCGCCCTGATTGGTTCGACTCGTGACGATGACACGGTCGTAATTACACGCGTGTCATTGAACACCCGTTTAGTTCAATAATCAAGAAAAATTCGCAGTTTCTTCAGTCTTTTTGGTGCCACCAAAGTTGAAATGCACGTGAGTGAGCCGAAGATTCTCTTTTATCCAAATTTTTCTTTCAAATAGGGTCGCGCGCGAGGCAGACTGATCTTGGAGGTGTCCGAGCGCCTGGTGGGCTCCCCCGCCTTCAAAGCGGGCGGGACGGGCGATCCCCGTCCGGCGGGTTCGATTCCCGTCCACCTCCGCCAAGTCTGTCCAACTAATCCCCGAGATCCGAACAATCTGACCGAAAGGAACCAACGTGAAAAAGCTTCTGCTGGCAATCGTCGTCGGAGCCTTGGTGGCAATTGCCGCTCGAAAACTCTCTGAGAACTAGTACCCAAAGCTGAATGTTTGAGTGACCGCTTTAGGTAACTCAGACTCCCAGTAAGTCTCGCGCACCGGTATCGCTGCTCGGGTGTCGCAATTTGGACATTGCCCGCGCTTCGATTTGCCGGATTCGTTCTCGAGTCAGGTTGAAGTGCTCACCTACCTCTTCGAGTGTGCGTGGTTCTCCACGGTCGAGACCGAATCTGAGTTTCAGTATCTCTCTTTCTCTTTCATCAAGAGGACCGAGCAGTTTTGTGATTTCATCGGGAAGGCGTGCAACGGCTGCCGCTTCTTCGGGGTCTTCGGCGTTTCGATCTTCAACCACGTCACCTAGTTCGGCGTCGCCATCCTCGCGGAGAGGTTCAGATAGCGAAAGTGGTTCTGCCGCGAAGCGTAACGCTTCGGACACTTTGTCCTCGGGCATGTCAACTTCGACGGAAAGCTCAGCGAGAGTGGCTGGGCGTCCATATTTGAGTTCCAAACGGGAGCGAGCTTTCTGAAGTCGAGCAAGGGTGTCTCCGGCGTGAACCGGGAGCCTGATTGTGCGACCGGTGTTCGCGATGCCTCGGGTTATGGCTTGGCGGATCCACCATGTCGCGTATGTAGAAAATTTGAAACCTTTGCGCCAGTCGAATTTTTCGACGGCATGCATTAATCCAAGGTTGCCTTCTTGAATCAGGTCGAGAAGTGGAAGTCCTGATGCCTGATATTTCTTGGCGATTGATACGACGAGACGCAGATTGGATTGGACGAAGGTCCGTTCGGCTCTCTCGCCTTTACGGTCTGCTCGTCGTAGTTCACGTTTTTTTGTGGGAGTTATGGCTGAGCCGTCTGCGAGTTGATCGGCCTCGAGAGCTGTTCGGGCTTCTGTGCCGGCTTCGATCTCTTGCGCCAGTCGAACCTCGTCGTCCTTCGTTAGAAGTGGATACTGTCCGATATCGGTGAGGTAAAGACGAACGAGGTCTTCTTCATCTCTTTCGACCCGATTCTTGGCCACCTTCCGACCTCTTTCCCCCGACCAGTGAAGACGACTACAAAGTAGTGCCTTCCGCCGGTACGCTCGTCACGTCAACGACACGATCTAATTCCCAGACTCTGACTTGCGAGCCTAATCGCTTGCCTGGAAACTACCGGCTGGAATCGCGATTTCCGACACGGACTGCGAGTAGAAAATGACTGAACCTATATCGATCCCCGATGATGACCTTGAAATCGCTCTTCTGAAACTAACTTTCCATGCAACTGAGCCCGATCTTTTGGTGCCGGTGCTGTCTAAATATGTTGTGATGACTCGCAAAGAAACGCAATGCCGCAACGCCGATCTGTGTGTGTCATTCACCGACCCGAACCAGTTCGTGATCATAGAGAAGTGGGAATCAGATGATGCTGCTCGAGCACATTTCGACTCTCCTGTTATGGTCGAAATGGCGGAATCGTGTTCAGGGATACTTGCTGAACGTCCAGATATTGATTTGCTACAGGGTCTCAGCGCCCACGATCTGAACTGAAAGGCCAACGTGACGAAGCGAGCTTTGGTTTGCGGTGCAGGAGGCTTTATCGGGAGTCACTTGGTTGGGCGTCTAGTTGCCGACGGCTACTGGGTACGCGGCGTTGACATAAAACAGCCGGAGTGGAGTTCCAGTCACGCTGACGAATTCGTGGTCGCAGATCTACGTGATCCGGGCGCTGCGGCAGCGGCACTCATCGGCGGGTTTGATGAGGTGTATCAACTTGCTGCAGATATGGGTGGAATGGGATTTATTCATTCAGCAGAGACTCAGATCATGCATAACAGCATGTTGGTTAACGTCAACGTTGTTGAAGCAGCAGCGAACGCCGATGTCGACCGCTATTTCTTAGCTAGTTCGGTATGCGTGTATCGCGACATGGAGTTAGGTGAGGCTGAATTAACCGAGGATGATGCGTATCCAGCTTTACCTGACAACGAATACGGGTGGGAGAAGCTATACGCGGAACGAGCAGTGGCCTCCTATGCCCGTGAGGGCCGCTTCCAAGCACGTATCGCCCGGTTTCAAAACTGTTATGGGCCTGAGGGAACATGGACTGGTGGCCGTGAAAAGGCGCCTGCAGCGTTGTGTCGCAAAGTCGCTGAATCAACTGATGGGACCATAGAAGTGTGGGGAGATGGCTCCGCAGTGCGGAGTTTCATCTACGTCGATGATCTCGTTGAAGGTGTTCGACGGCTGGTCGATAGTGACGTGAGTGACCCAACAAACATTGGTACGCGCGAGTACGTGTCGGTGCGCGAGCTTGTTGATTTGGTCTCTTCATCAGCGGAAAAGGAGATCACTCCGTTGTGGGTGCCTGGCCCAGTTGGGGTGCAAAATCGTAATTTCTCCAATGACCGCATCGAATCGCTTGGTTTCGAACCTACATTCGATCTAGTTCAGGGGCTCGCAAATACCTATCCGTGGATTGCGAGTCAGGTGGCTTCGAACTAGCCACCCGATGGCTTGACCGCTAGACGGTCCGACAGTCCTCTGATATGCGTTCAATCTCTGTCCAGCTGAGTTCGCTTGAATCCCAAAGCTGTTCAAACGCGGCGTCGGCAACGTCGGTAAAGCCATGCCGGTTTCGGAATTGGTAAAGACGTCGTTGGCGTTGTCCTCCGATTCCAAGTCGTTCCAGTCGCCCAACACAGTGGACATCCCATGCAGCGAATTGCATTAGGTCCAATTCGTCGTCAGCGGGTGTTTCGTTGAACCGTCCCGATCGCCGATCCAGTATCCGCAGGAGCAGCCTTCCAATAGTGTCGCGAGATCGAGCCTCGCCAAATTGGCGGGGCCGTTGTGTATTTTCTAGAGCTCCGCCGTCAACCCAAAGTTCAATGGGGTCGTAGCTCGTTATCTTGCTACGACCGAGTGGGGACCCCTCGTCGATCTCGAGTGTGATGGTTTCTTCTACACCGAGCCGTTCAGCTACCTCCGAAATGACTTCGCCAATCACGGCAGCGTCGTAAAAGACCATCTCGAAAGACTCGGGTGTCACTGACACCTGGGGCATCAGCTAGCAGCCTCAACTCTGGCTTCTCTCGACATGTCAGCAATCTCGTCGATCTCATCGTCACTGAAGCCTGCTAGTTCACGGAAGCGACGGGTGAGCTGAATAGGGCTGTCGTCGTCTTCGCCTCGGAATCCATTAAAGGAGAAGAGCCTGTCGACGACTTTCTGAAATTCCAGGGCCTTGTCGAGACGTTCTTTGTCATTTTCTGTGAGGCGCCGCAACCAGTCTGAACCCATCTTCACGTGGGTGACTTCATCGGCCAACATCCAATCTTCACAGAATTCTAAAACCGGGTCACCAGCCATGTTGCCGAATTCCTTCATGGTGTTGAAAACATCTATGGCAAGACCTTCGAGGGCGCGATTGACACCAGTGAGACGTAGGACAGGGTCAGGGTTGCATGCCGCTTCGTAGAGAAGACCATTTTCGGCGAACTCGCCGAGTTCGGTTCCCATATGTTCAGCTAGCGATACCGAGATTTCGCAATGACGCGCCTCATCCCAGCATTGGCGAGCCATGTCGAGCTTTAACTCAAGGGGAACGTCTTCTCCGACTTCGAAATCCCAGCAGGTGCGGCCTGCACCTTCGAGGGCTTGAATTTCACCTACGAAAATACCGTGCATCAGGGCCCGAGCTCGGTCTGGTCCATTAGCTAGATCAGGGGTTAGTTTCGCTAACCGTTCGCTGGTGTTTCCACCCGCTACCCGTGCACCGCGCGGGTCACCTAGTCGTTGTTCGTTGGTTTGACGAATGAATCGGCTATCTCGAGCCAACTCTTCAGCTGGAAAGATCTTTCGCATCAGTTCTCCTCTGGCATTTCCACGTAGGGGTCTCCGATTGAGCCTGGGCCGGCAATACCGCCTGCTGCCAGCATAAGCTTTTCGAGCTTGTTTTGATGCATCATCGCACGGTCAAGTTCTTCTTCGGTTTCAATCAACGACTTGATAAGCATTTCGCCTTCACGCCAGTCGTTAAATTCGTCTTGAAGGATGAAGTCCAAAATTCGAACGGTAGGCATATCTGTTATTTCTGAGGTCGCGTTGCGGTGGTAGGTGTACGCGGCGATCTTGTGGGGAATGAGAACCCGGTAGGCCCCGACCAGCTTCTCAATCGTTAGATCAGCATCCTCGGGTTCAGTCATTGCGTCGATAAAGGCCACCATGTGGTCGTTAGCTGGAAGAGTCAGCCGCTCGGTCTTCATTTCCCGTAATTCGGGCAGGCGTTTATCGAATAAATCTGCGTGCCATGCGTGGTGGTAGCAATGAGTCCCCAGACGCAGCTTGATGTCGAGCTCTGGAACCGTGGCCACCCACCCACCGAGAGCTTCGAACAACTTCAGTTCGACCCATTTGTAATGACCCACACGCTTTGCAGTCTCCTCAACATCGAATAACCCCGGAAGGGCACGTCGATCCCATGGAGCGAACGGCTCCCGGGGCCTCTTGGTTTCGGTCATTGGCGTTCTTTCACGTAGAGAAGCAGTTGACTGCTTGATTTCATTCACTCGGGTCTTAAGAGTGTCGGTGAGCTTATCGTTCGTTAAGCCCGAATAAAAAGTCGCCAGATTCTCTCGGTTGCCAGATTCACCTGTATCGGTTGGTTATGGGTAACCGGCGATCTTTTCCGAAGGCTTTCATCGAGATTCGAGGACCTGGGGGCGACTGGCGCCTCTTGTATTCCGCTAAATCTACGAGCCGGGTTATCTGCTGAACTATTTCTGGGTCATAACCTTCCGCAACAAGTTCTGCAGCAGACCGATCTTGTTCAACGTATGCCTCAAGTAACGGGTCCAAGAGTTCGTAGGGCGGGAGGGATTGATCGTCAGTTTGGTCTGGTCTCAGTTCTGCCGACGGAGGCTTCGTGATCGATGCTTCTGGAATCCACGGGGAAGTCGTTTGAGTGTTCCGCCAACGACACAACTCGTATACGAGCAGCTTTGGGCAGTCTTTTATTACCGCGAAGCCTCCCGCTGTATCTCCGTAAAGCGTTGAATACCCGACTGAGGTTTCGCTCTTATTCCCTGTCGTCAGAACCAACCAGCCCTTCTTGTTGGACATCGCCATAAGCAATATTCCTCGCAGACGACTTTGAAGATTCTCCTCTGTGAGGTCAGCGCTATGACCGCGAAAAACGGACTCAAGCATGTCAGTCAATGCTGTGTACCCGGCCTCAATCGGAATCGTTTGAAAGTCGATACCAAAGTTCCGCGCTAACTCAGCAGCGTCATCTTCTGATCCTTGACTTGAGTACCGAGATGGCATCGACACTCCATGAACCCGTTCAGGGCCAAGAGCGTCAACAGCGATCGCTGCCACCAAACTCGAGTCCACTCCCCCCGATAGGCCAATAACAACCTCACTGAATCCGTTTTTGTTCACGTAGTCGCGGGTGGCTAACACCAGCGCGTTCCAGACTTCGGCGATCGGGTCGTCGACTTCTGCGACTACGGGCTCCGCTATCTCGCCTTTCTTCTTCTGCTTTTTTGAAGTGACAATTACTGGTAGTTCACCCGAATCACACTCGTCGACATCAAGGTCGACAATTTGAACGGCTTCTTCAAACTGGGGAAGACGGGCAATGAGTTCACCTTCAGAATTCGCGACAAAAGAAGACCCATCGAAAATCAATTCGTCTTGGCCTCCGACCTGGTTTACGTACACGACCGGAATCTTGTGACTCGTCACCCGTTCAATAACCGTTGACGCTCGAGCCGCGTCTTTGCCTCGTTGATACGGCGAAGCGTTCAAGGAGATTGCTAAGCCCACGCCTGAAGCGATCTGGTCATTGAGAGGACCTTCGTCGAACCATTGATCTTCGCAGATAGAAATCCCTACCATCACCCCGGCGATTTGAAAGATCGGTCCTGCTGACACGCCAGGGGTGAAATAGCGCTTCTCGTCAAAGACCGAGTAGTTGGGAAGTAACTGTTTTCGATAAATGCCTGTGACGGCGCCCTGATGACAAACAGCAGCGGAGTTGTAGATACGTTCGCCATCCTGTTCGGGGAATCCCACAACGGCAACAGCATTCGAGGTGTGGGCAGCGACATCTTCGAGTGCTGCGCGTGCGTCCTCAAGGAAACGTTGTTTTAGGAGCAAATCCTCTGGTGGGTAACCACATACTGCGAGTTCGCTGAAGACAACAACGTCGGCTTCACGTTCAAGCGCTCGATCGTAAGCTTCAGTGATTGAGGCGACATTGGACTCAAAGTCACCTAAACAAAAGTTGAGTTGCGCTAAGGCAACTCTGATTGAAGCCATGGTATGAGGCTAGAAGCAGACGACAGTCATCTGCGAAAAGTATTTAGGCGGGGCCAGNAGCCCCGCCTAAATCATTCACCGAGATGTTGCGTTATGCCAAAGCGGCGCAGCATGTGTTGGTCAGCAATGTCGCCACCACATACGGGTCAGCGTTTGCATTAGGCCTGCGGTCTTCTATATATCCCTTACCGTCCTGGGCGACCTGCCATGGAATCCGGATCGATGCTCCTCGGTCAGACACTCCGTAACTGAATTGGTCAAACCTTTGGGTCTCATGCTCACCGGTCAACCGATCTTCGATTCCTATGCCATAGCCGGCGAGGTGCTCTGCTGGTTTGCCAGGTGCACCCATTGATTCAGCAGCTTTTTCGACTGCGTCGTAGCTTTCGCGCATGGCGTTGGTTGAGAAGTTGGTGTGCATACCGGCGCCGTTCCAGTCGCCTTTCATTGGTTTCGCTTCGATGCTGATTTCTAAGCCGTGNTGTTCACCTGCACGGTAAAGCAGGTAACGAGCCATCCAGAGATGGTCTCCAACGGCCACCGTGTCCACTGGGCCTATCTGAAATTCCCACTGGCCGGGCATAACTTCAGCGTTTGTGCCTGATATCGCTAATCCGGCTTCGATGCACCACGTTGTGTGTTGCTCAACCAGGTCACGACCGCGAATCTTCACCGCTCCGACTCCGCAGTAATACGGCCCTTGGGGGGCGGGGAACCCGCCGGCAGGGAAGCCAGCAGGCCAACCTGTAGCTGGATCCAGCATGGTGTATTCCTGCTCCAGCCCGAACCAGGGTTCTTGGTCGCCGTATTGGTCCAAAGCGGCTCGTGCTGCAGCTCGAGTGTTAGTTGGGTGGGGCGACATGTCCGATGTCAACAAGGTTTCGCATAGAACGAGGATGTTGTTGCCTCCGCGAATTGGATCTGGGCACTGAAATACGGGCTGCAGTACGACGTCGGAGTTGTCGCCAGTCGCCTGATTCGTGCTTGATCCGTCGAAACCCCATATTCCGGGGTCATCACCGTCTGCAAGGACCTTGGTCTTCGACCTGATCTCTGCTGTTGGTTCTGTTCCGTCAATCCATATGTATTCAGCCCTATACGCCACTGTGTTTGCTCCTGTTAGAGGGGGCGGGATCGAAAGGCAAGCTAACAATTAGAATGACCTTGGCGCACCATTTTTCGGACAACCGAACAGTCGAACTGTCCTAATGACCCCACAGACCCCTAGTTTTAGCCTCATCATGCGATTGTGAAAGTCATGTAAACGGAACGCTTCGAGGTTTGATTTCCGGCGAGAACCACCAAGAATAGGCTCAGTGTTGTCGGCGCACTGCGCCAAATGAGAAAGTGAACTCAGATGGAACGACCACAGGACTATGTGCAAAGACGTGTTGAGGAACGCGGAGTGCGTTTAGTTCGTCTGTGGTTTACCGACGTTCAGGGTCAGCTGAAGTCGTTTGCCATTTCTCCTGCCGAACTCGAAACTGCATTCGAGAGCGGAATGGTGTTTGATGGTTCTTCGATCGATGGTTTCAGCCGGGTCCGAGAAGAGGACATGGTCGCTCGCCCAGATCCAGCGACTTTTGAATTAATGCGCTGGGGCGGTAACGACGAAAACGCGGCCCGAATGTTTTGCGACATTGAACGAGCTGACGGAAGCGCNTTCCCGGGTGATTCCAGACAAGTGTTGCGACGCTCAATGGAACGAGCCCTTGCTCAAGGTTTCACATTTTTNACGGCCCCCGAACTCGAGTACTTCTTGTTCGAAGCAGACAGAAATGGTGAACCGGTTCCACTAGATAACGGCAGTTATTTTGATCTGACGACCGCCGATGTGTCGAGCAATATTCGTCGTCAGACATTGACAACTTTGGAGGCAATGGGGATCCCTGTGGAATATTCATTCCACGAAGACGCTCCGAGCCAGCACGAGATTGATTTGCGCTACACCGATGCATTGACCATGGCAGACAATGTCATGACATTTCGTTTAATCGTTCGGGAAATAGCTCTCGAACATGGGGTGCATGCCACCTTCATGCCGAAGCCGTTAACNGGTGTGCAAGGTTCAGGAATGCATACTCATCTGTCGTTGTTCAGAGATGGGGTAAACGCCTTCCATGACCCGGAAAGTCCAGACGGNTTGTCCGATGTTGCCCGAGGTTTTATTGCTGGGCTCCTCCATCATGCGCGAGAAATCACCGCTGTCACCAACCAACTTGTGAACAGTTACAAAAGACTCGTAACCGGCTATGAGGCACCGGTAAATGTGTCATGGGCAAGGGCCAATCGCGCCGCTCTCATACGAGTGCCCACGACCCGCGAAGGCGGTGTTGATGACACAACTCGGATCGAGTACCGAGCTCCTGATCCGGCATGTAACCCCTATTTGGCTTTTGCGGTAATGCTTGCTGCAGGNATGAAGGGAATCGAACAGGGCTACGAATTGCCGCTTGAGGCACCACCATCGATGACTGGATTCACTGAACACGGCGGCCTGATCGATCAGGCTCAACTTCCCCAGTCATTGGACGAGGCGCTCGACGAAATGGAGAAAAGCGACCTCGTAGCTGACACTTTGGGCGACCATTTGTTCAGTTGGTTTCTTAAAAACAAGCGGCGTGAATGGAACGACTACAAAGCCCAAGTAACTCCGTTTGAACTTGACCGGTATTACTCAAGTTTGTGATGACCGTTCTAGCTATTTACCCNGCGGACCCGGCGCCCGAGNTAGCTCAGCTTTTAGATCTGAGCGGTTTTGTGTGGAAGGGCGTGGCTCAGCCCTCCGATGTAGACCTGTTCGAACCTGATGANGGTTGGGGTGGCGCGATCGTTCAACTGGGCGAGGACAGCGACCTTGGTTGGGGGATGCTTCGGGCCCTGCGGAGGCGTGACATTCCCGTGGCCCCTCTGTTGTTGATGATCAGGGGCAACGAACTGAACGAGCTGGATCTTCGTGACGACCTTTTCGATGATTTTTGTTTAGACCCGTTTCATCCTCGAGAACTTGAAGCTCGAGTCCGGCACATGCTTGCCGCCTCAGGGGGTGACCTCAGCGGAGAACGAATCGAATACGGTCCATTGATCTTGGACTTGGAAACTTACGAAGCTTCGGTCGATAACCGACCTCTGGACTTGACGTTCATGGAGTATGAGTTGCTCAGGTTCTTGGCGGCGACTCCCGGAAGGGTGTTTACCAGAGAGGTGCTGCTCAGCAGAGTCTGGGGTTATGAGTATTACGGCGGTGCAAGGACCGTCGACGTTCATGTGCGACGACTGCGAGCAAAACTTGGCGAAGAATACGCCGCTCTCATCCAAACGGTACGAAGCGTTGGCTACCGCCTAGGTGAAAGCCGTCGCCGATAAGCACCGAACATTTAGAACGTCGGAATCTAGTAATTGGTTTCGATGAGGCTGCTGCCTTCATGCCGTGATTCAGCGTCGCCTGTCAGGGAGTTCCCNAGCAGAGCAGCTATAGCAGCAAGGCTGATGGTGATCATGAATGGGCTCAGCAGCAAAATGACAGCTATNGCGATTCCTCCGACCATGTTCTTGATGGTAGCCAGTTGCCGACGTTAGTTACGACTTAGGCAGCTAATAAAACACCCGCTGCTGTCAGCGTCAGATCATCAGCCTGGGATGTGAGCTATCGCTTCGATTTCGACCAGACCACCGAGCGGTAACGCTTTGACGGCAATAGCTGAACGGGAAGGTCGATGATCTCCGAAAGTTTGGGCATAGATCTCGTTTATGGTTGAAAAGTTTTCAATGTCGGTCATAAACACTGTGCACTTCACAACATTTTCAAGACTCAATCCGTGTCCTTGAAGAACACCCTGAGCATTGGAGAGAGCCTGGGCCGTCTGTGCTTCAACTCCCTCGACTAACGAACCGTCGGCGAGACCCAGTTGACCAGACACAAAGAGAAGATCACCTGCCCGATATGACGCTGAGTAATGAGCTACGGGTTTAGACACTTGGTACCTCCACGTACACGAAGTAACGGGCTTANGTCTGATTTATCCGGTTGGTAAATCAGGTGGACAACCCCGATTCAACCATGTGGCAGCGGCTACTGCGGCGAATACTGCCTCTCCAGCTGCGAGAACTTGACCTTCACCTACCGAAACTACCTCTATGTGAGGGGTGTCCGAAGAACGAAGCACCCCGAAGGACCGAACGGTGAGATCTTGCACNTCTCCTGATGGGTCCACACTCAGACTCTCTGAAGTCACCCAGCTGTATGCCATGTGCGCTGCACCTATGCAGTAACTGCGAAACATCACCCAGTCGAGTGGGGTACCGCTATCAACCTCAACGCGGATTGTTCCTTGGNCNANCTCGGCTCGCGCACGCGCCCCGGAAGGAGCCTGGACCCAATCGTTTTGACCTCGAAGCCCTGTTCGCAGCATCTCGGCCTCTGCCCACCCCGCACCTCTCAATGCGAGCGAAGTTGGGGGTCCGGGGATTTCGATCTCTTCGATGTCGCANNCGGGCAATACAGATTGAATCACCTGCGCCACGCCGGGTGTCTTAGCGACGCGCACAACACCACTTCCATCGGCGCGTAAGCCCGCGGCGAGTGGGGGACGTTTACTTCCGTATCGGACGACGTCTTCTCTTGACCAAAGGACTCGTACAGGCACACCATTCTCCTGTGCAAGCAATTTGGCTCTTTCAGATACGTCGCTGTCAATTTTCCCACCAAAAGCTCCGCCGTTTGCTGTCGGATTAGATGGCTCACCAAGGGGGTCACACCACGACGCGTCAGTTTCCAGGTAGGCCGGTTCCACCCATCCAGTCCGAAGAGTGAGCGACCAGTCTCCTTTGGGTAAATCCAATGGAGGGCTTGACTCCAAGGTGGTCCGTCGACCTTGAACTTTGCCTGCGCGTTCCCGGGCTTCGTGAAGGGTTTCCCCAACAGCCCACTGCTCGTCATTTCGAGCCGCCACAAGTGCTTGGTCTGGTGGTTCGTCATCTCCGAAGGCCACGTCACCGAGCACTACTTCAGGGCCCACAATTTGCTGTGTGCCGCTTTCAAGGCTTGCTTGACGGGTCGCTCCTTCGACATCTCGTTTGGGGTATGCGACTGAAACNCCAGCTGCTGCTTCTCTGATGGTCTGCCACCCGGTGCAACGACAAAGATGAGCGGACAACAACCGATCTACCGTTTCTCGGTCTCCAAGATCGGCACCTTTACGTTCATGTCCTACGAGCCGACAGACAATGCCCGGAGTACAAAAGCCGCACTGGGAAGCCCCATGGGCCAAGAAAGCATCCGCCCATCGCGTCCGCTCCTGTTCGGTTAAGCCGTCGACAGTGGTGATACTTCTGTCGGCTACGCGCCTCAGCGGCGTCACACAGGCAACTCGGGGGGCGTTGTCGATTAACACAGTGCAGCAACCGCACTGTCCTTGCGGGCTGCAACCATCCTTGACAGACCGATTCCCGAGGTGGTCGCGTAACGCACCCAAAAGGCTGCCGCCGTCATCTACGACGTCAACCTCTTGTCCATCAAGTCGGAATCGAATGATTCGTTCGATGGGATTACCTCCATATTATGAATAGGTCTCAACGCTTCAGATGAGAGCAGAGTTCAGGCTACGTTCCAAGGAGTGAATCGCAATATGTGGGACCCCCAGCGTGTTTCNCGCAGAACTTTCTTATCACTCGCGGGAGGTGGCTTAGCTGCGACAGCCCTACTGGCCGCATGCGGGACCCGNNCAAAGAATCAGAGCGATCTGAGGGCAGCGTCAAAATGGTTTTCGGACCAAACCGTTATCAGCAATCAAGGTCCTCAAAGGACAGTTTGGTCATTCTCTGATGATGACGGCAATTTGGGTGGACTATCACCGGAGTCGATTGAAGTGGAGATTCTCGATACTGACTTCCAGTCGATCCACACGACCACCGCGCGCCGNCATAGCGACGGTGTCGCGATGCCTTACTACCCAGTAATCGTTCCCTTCCAANGATCAGGGATTCACGAATTTCGTTTCGATCTCGGAAAACGAGGAAAATACGTCGGCTACACGAACCCAGGGACNAAATCACAGAGCCCGATCATTTGGCCCGGCGATCGTTTCCCGGCCCTCGTGACACCCACTTCGTCGCGCCCCAGTGGTGTGAACCCCATTTGCACTCGAGAGCCCTCTTGCCCATTTCACGAAATATCGCTTAACGACTCAATTTCTTCTGAACGCGCAACTGTGCTGATCGTCAGTACGCCGGCATTTTGTGGAACGAAATGGATGTGCGGTCCTGTATTAGAGAACTTGATCACCCAAGTTGGATCAAACTATTCAGGGTTCGATGTAATACACGCAGAGGTGTATGCAAATCCAAGCAAAGACGACTTGGGCCCGATTGCGCCCGCGGTATTGGACATGGGTGTCAACTACGAGCCCTTTATGTTCCTGCTCGACGAACAAGGAGTAGCCCTGAGACGGCTTGACCATATTTGGGACAACGTCGAGCTAAGGGAATTACTTTCGCTGATTTAGAAAGACTGTTCTCAGCTGAAAGAGCTACCGCAGCCGCATGTTCGTTGCGCATTTGGGTTGTCGATGGCAAAGCCAGAACCCATCAGGCCATCCTTGAAATCCAACGTCGCTCCTTCTAGAAGTTGGGCGCTCATTGGATCCGAAACGACACGGACATCTCCATCTCCGAAGAACTGCGACATATCGTCTGCCTCGGTTTCGCTATCAAAAAACATTTCGTAGCTGTACCCAGAACATCCCCCAGGGCGGACTGCTACTCGGAGTGCCAAATCAACTTCGCCTTCGGCTTCGATTAATTCTCTAACTTTTTCAGTCGCAACATCGGTCAAAGCGATCACGTTCAGGGACCTCCGGGTTTATCTATTTACGATTGTAGCCAATACGCGACAGTGGATCACACCCAATGTCGTTACTAGCCTTATAAATGTGGATCACCAGCCTGTTGACGAAACCGAGATTCTTGGTGTCTTGCGCGGGGTGATGGATCCCGAGTTGCACGACAACATTGTCGACCTTGGAATGGTGCGATCTGTTTCCGTTACGGGAGAGACTGCTCACATCACTATTGCCCTGACGACAGCTGGATGTCCGCTACGCGCAACCATAAAACGTGACTGCGAAACCCGGGTTGAGTCACTCCCTGGCATCAATGCGGTCCAGTTGCATTGGGACGAGTTGACGCCAGAGGAACGCACGCGAGTTATGGAGCGTGCCCGACTTAAAGCGCGAGACACTGCAGCCCCAAGTCAAATCCCGGCACGTACCCGAGTCATTTCAATCGCTTCAGGAAAAGGGGGGGTTGGTAAATCTTCGGTAACGGTCAACATCGCGACCGCGTTGGCCTCTCGAGGTCTGACCGTGGGTGTTCTTGACGCAGATATTTGGGGGTTCAGCGTGCCAAGAATGCTGGGGGTCGATTCTCGGCTGAACGCCCGCCCCGCGAATTCAGATGAAGAGCGTGGGAAAATAGTTCCCGAAGAACGACCCGAAGGTCCCGGACTTTTAAAGGTCGTGTCAACTGGTTTGATGGTCGATACAGAAGAAACCGCTCTCATGTGGAGAGGCCTCATGTTGGCGAAAGCTGTTGAACAGTTTCTCCATGATGTGGATTGGGGTGACCTGGATTATTTGCTGATTGATATGCCACCGGGCACCGGTGACGTCCAAATGGCTTTAGCTAGGTTGTTACCTCAAGCAGAGATGCTGGTTGTAACTACACCGGCTGTCAGCGCGCAAAAGGTGGCTATCCGGGTCGCTGACATGGCGAGACGCAGCCACATGCCTGTGCTGGGTGTGATCGAAAATATGTCTGCTTTTACAACCCCTGACGGCACNAGTTGGCCGCTTTTCGGTGAAGGTGGCGGTGAGCGCCTAGCAAACGAAATTGGCGTGCCATTGCTAGGTTCCATCCCACTCGAGGCTGCTGTTTCGACCGGCGGGGATACTGGTCAACCNGTTGCTACATCCGAAGGACCGGCAAGNAGNGCATTCCANGAAATCGCGACACGCATTTTTGAAGAAATCGCGCCTCCCCCGGATATGAACGCTTGTTCGGCTTCAGTTATCGCTGAAATACCCGTATCACTGAAAAGCGAAAAAACTTCTGATCACTGAGTTGAGCCATGCGGGGGTGGTTGAGCTAACGCTTCTTCGTAGCCAACTTCTCCGGGCATCAGCACTGAGGGAGAACCATCTGCGGATATGACTAACGCCGGCAATATTTCTGGTATTTCGGTTAGCTGATCCGCCCACTGCATCACTTCATCAACTGACTTCAAATCCAAGATCGGCTCGAGATTGGCGACTGTTGGCAAAATCATTTCGAACTTGCCGGCGTAGTGAAGTTCCATAGCCTCTTTGGGAGCGATCCAACAGCTCTCCACAGTTTCTCCTCCATCATGTGCCGGACGCTGTCCATATGGTGATCGCGCCACGAAAAACCGAGTATCGAATCGTCTCGGTGGGCCAATGGGAGTAATCCAATGGCTGACATATCGCAGATCCTCAAAGTTCAAGGACAGGCCTTCGGTTCGACATAAGTCCATCATCGTAAGATCGCCCGCGTATATGGCGTTTCGATGACCTTGGAACCGTTGANGNACCTGNGGATCAGCTAACGACAAGTCCTCCCCATCGATTCGCGCCAGTAACGCCCCTGCCTCTTCGAAACATTCGCGAATCGCGGCAACCCAATACGCCAGACCTCCGCTGTCGATACGAAGTCGNTTTGATGCTTNCCNGTCATCTAGNCCNGANGAGACAGTCTCAACTTCGTGCGTTAATTGATCGTTGACATCCACTGCNCCGCCTGGGAACACGAACTGGCCGGGAACAAATTCNCTTNNNGGGTTCCGTTTGAGCATGAANGTTTCAAGACCTTGCTGCCCATCTCGAACCAGCATGACCGTCGCCGCGAGACGAACTTCAACCGGTGTTGTCAATTGTCATTATCTCCAGATGCATCTCCACCTTCGCTGGGAGGGATTTCCTTATCCCAGTCAGGCAGATTCGATGTTGTGAAGTTAGTTGCTATTCGCGATCGAAACTTTCGTCTCGCGACACCCAAGACACCGTTCCGAATCGGAGGGATCAACAAAAACAGCCCTATGACATCGGTAAGGAACCCTGGAGTGAGCATCAATGCGCCTGCGAAAAGCACTGCTACCCCGGAGAAAATTTCGTCACTTGGCATTTCACCGTTTCGTAAACGATCTTTAGATTTTCTGAGTAAACCAAGCCCTTGATGCTTAACAAGCCATGCCCCGACGAGGCTGTCAACTACTAGCAAAATGACCGTATTCCAAGCTCCTACCGCTTGACCTACCTGGATAATCAGCATGAGTTCGAGGATCGGTACAACAATGAAAAGAACAAAAAGAAGGAACACTTCTTTGATCCTAGTGACGGTACCTAGGGCAAATCGAACTCGGGCGGACCTATCCTCTTATCGTGCGACCACCATCAGTTGATGCGTTATCCAGATCTCTATCAGACATAGATCTGCCATCTCCCCTGCTGGTCGANGCTGCTCGCACTGCTATCAGCAACAACGACCCGGACTCGGCTCGGGAAGAAGCGCTCAAATTGCAAAGAGCCCTACTGGGTCCAGCNATCAACGCGACNGGGGTGTTGCTTCACACCAACCTCGGTCGNGCGCCATTGGGGTATCAGCAGGCGCCGCAAGCAACGAATCTCGAATTTGATTTGGCCACCGGTAATCGTGGCTCACGAAATGACCATGCAGCCAACTTGATCTGCAAATTAGGTGGAGCAGAAGCGGCTCTTGTAGTGAACAATTGCTCGGCCGCGGTGACNTTGGTGCTGGCCGCTCTTGCGCGTGGCAGGGCTGTTGCTGTTTCTCGGGGAGAGCTCGTTGAAATCGGAGGAGGCTTTCGGATTCCGGACGTCATGGCCGAGTCGGGTGCTCAACTCATTGAGGTTGGAACTACTAACCGCACCCGTGTCGCTGATTATCAGGCAGCCCACCGCTTACATGACACTGCTCTCCTACTTAAGGTCCATCCATCAAATTACAAAATCAGTGGTTTCACCGAAGAAGCTTCAATCGGGTCGTTAAGTGTTGTTGGTCCTCCCGTTGTTGCAGATCTTGGGTCCGGGTTCATCGACGAGGCATGCCACTGGTTACGTGACGGCAAACCCTCTTGGCTCCGTGATGAACCTGCTGTGAAACAGACATTGGAAGCAGGAGCTGACTTAGTAACTTTTTCATGTGACAAGCTTTTTGGGGGTCCTCAAGCGGGAGTCATCGCGGGAAGAAAAGACCTCGTAGCAGCTTGCGCCAGCCACCCTCTGATGCGGGCATTCCGTCCTGGGGCATTGGTACTCAGCGCTTTGCAACAGACAGCTTTGGCTTATCTCCGTCGCGACGGAGATGCAATACCTTTCTGGCGCATGGCCCAAACTTCGGTACTAGAACTCGAAGCTCGGGCGGAGGCTCTCGGAGTTGGTAGCCCCGTCCACACAATGTCTATGACCGGTGGGGGTTCCCTCCCNGGAGAAGAATTCCCATCTGCAGGNGTAGAAATAGANGGGGACGTATCCGATGCTCTGCGTAATGCCGAGGTGCCAGTAATAGCCAGAGTTCGGGATCATTCAACAGTGTTAGACCTNCGAACGGTCAACCCCGATGACGACACTTTGGTGGCAAAAGCCNTTGCCTCCTCNATTTGACCAATGCACGTAATTGCGACAGCAGGTCATGTNGATCACGGCAAATCGACNCTCGTACGCGCGCTNACAGGAACNGACCCTGACCGGCTCGCTGAAGAAAAGGAGCGGGGGCTAACTATCGACTTAGGGTTCGCATTCGCAACCCTGTCATCAGGCCGCAAGNTGTCCTTCATNGACGTNCCTGGACACATCAGGTTTATTAAGAACATGCTCGCNGGNGTAGGTGCCGTTGATGCCTGCATCTTCGTTGTCGCAGCAACCGAGGGGTGGAAACCNCAGTCGGAAGAGCATCTTCGTATTCTCGAACTATTGGGAATCAGCCACGGAGTGATAGCNCTCACTCAAATCNGTCTGGTTGACGATGAACTCGCTGANCTCGCGCACATGGANGTTGAAGAGAAAATCGAAGGAAGTTTCCTTGAGGGCGCCCCAGTCATCGCTGTTGACAGCTTGGATGGCACTGGCATCGATGAACTCCTAGAAGCCTTAGATGCCCTAACGGAAGCCGCTCCCACGGCTACAAACACCAAACGACCGCGTTTGTGGATCGACCGTTCATTTGCCGCAACCGGTGCAGGGAGCGTGGTCACGGGCACCTTAACTGGGGGTCGTCTTCGGGTCGACGACGAACTAGTTCTTGTGCCCGGCGAAAACCGGGCGCGGATTCGAGCAATACAGACACAAGGCGAGCCGCGCACCAAGATTGACCCCGGTCACAGGGTTGCCCTCAATCTCGCCAATGTCGACCATCAGGTCCTGGGNAGGGGTGTTGCCCTGATATCAANTGACCAATGGCATCGAACAACAAAATTCGATGCCGATATCAGTGTTCTCGCGAACCTCGATCACGAAGTTTCCCGACGCGGGGCATTCTCTCTGTACATAGGGTCNGGGGAATGGCCGGTAAGCATCCGGGTTCTTGGCCCCAACCGCCTTGCCCCAGGGTCGGAGGGACAGGTGAGGGTCTTCCTACCTGAAGAATTGCCGCTACTCCCGGGTGACCGGTTCATTCTCCGCGAGTCGGGGCGTGACGAAACTATCGGCGGAGGACAGGTGCTTGATGTGGACCCCGTAGTTAAAGCTTCCGAAGCTCAACCTGACCTCTCAGTGGATCGAGTTGTAGCCGAACGGGGGTGGATNAAAGCAGNNGAACTAGAGCGCCTCACNGGAGTANCCACACAGCCTGTTTTNGGGGACTGGGTCGCGCCCTCATCGGTGGTTGCTGACACGGAGAAGAAAGTTCGTTCGCTNATCGACCACGCNGGCCCCATGGGTCTAGATGTCGCACNACTAGACGAGATAGAACGGCTGGTAGTGGTCAATCTCGACGGCATCGACATCCTCGAAGGCCGAGCACGGCCCTTGGGTCAAGACGATGTCTTCGTCAATCACCCATTGATCGATGAACTTGAAGCAAACCCTTTTTCGCCGGCTCAACCTGATGGGTTATCAAGCGACGAGATAAGAGGCTTAATTCAACGCGGAACAGTGATCCAAAATGACGGNGTCTTGTTCGCTGCTTCTGCCATAGACAGCGCAGCAACCGTGGTTGCCGAACTCTTAGGAGAGAAACCTGACGGCGTCACGGTTGCGGAGATACGTGATGCTTTAGGGACTACACGAAAGTTCGCGTTGCCCATCTGCGCCCTGCTTGACAGCACCGGCGTCACGCGCCGAAGAGAAGACCTCAGGATCGCCGGACCGCGTTTACCAACGATTTAGTCGTTAACGNGTTGACCCCGTGAGATAGCNGGTCGCNGCNTTNATGNGACNGCCTCNACGGCGGGGAAAAGCAACATAACCGTCAGTGAGGAGCAAGGAGATTATTGACAGCAACCACCTCAACTCACCGACGATTATGTTGCGTCCTGAAAGCTAGCAGGTCGTGAATTTATGAGACGGCCTCACCGTCGAGGACAAGCAACATCTGTCGTCGTTCGGCCTCATTTGCACCGCCCCAGATTCCGTGTGGTTCACGGATGTCGAGAGCATACGAAAGACAATCCTCTTGCACGGAGCACTGAGCACAGATCGCGCGAGCTCGTGCTTCGCGATTGAGCTTTTCGTCTTTACGTTCAAACCTAGGCGGCGGAAAGAAAACCGTCGATTGCGGTCCTCGACACGCAGCCTTGTGTTCCCAACTGTCATCAGGCAGTGCAGCCATAATTCGCTTCCCCCAACGTCCCTCCGGAGGCAATCTAGGCGCGCGAATAAGCAAACTGCAAGAAAAAATCGAAAAACGATTCAATTTTTGAAAACCNCCGCTTGCAGGACTTATTGATCGTTTCCATCCAATTGCTGACTAGTTGCTTGTTCGGTGGTCTCTACTTCTGAAGGCTGTCGTTGCCGCATCTCACGGTAATCAACAGCGCCACCTTCCTCAGGTTCAACCTCGAGCACCAGACCCTCGATTCCCACAATCCGAGCCGGTTCACCTTCTTTGATAGGTGTAAGTCGGTTAACCCGGGCCCGCCACTGAGCTTGTTCGTATATGACGATGCCTTCGGGAGCAAGGTCTGTTGACGCAGATGCCATTTGGCCGATCATCCAATCCCTGCCCAGAGTGCTCGTGCCATACCGTGTACGAACCAATGCGGGCATCCCTGAGAACACAAATGCGAGTGTGAGCCCTATACCTCCCAACAANGTCAACCAACTCACTGAATGGGAAACAAANAGACGAAGNGAGCCAACTATCANNGATGCGACGCCGACGACTGTCCAAAACCTCGGNACTCCNGTCTGAAGNTCAANCGCGAATCCGAACATCGCGACTATCAGAAGCACCANCGCCCACACACGGACNTCGAGAACCCCTAGNCCATAACAGGCCAATAAAAGCGACCCNCANCCCACTCCACCAGCNACNCCGATGCCGCCNGTGAAGAAATCGAGCAGCAACATTGACATACCAACAAGCAACAAAAGATATGCGACAGCCGGGCTAGCGACGGTATGAAACAACTGATCAACGAGTGACAACTTGTTAAAAGTGACTCTCACATCGTCGGCAACCGATCGTTGAACGAGCCCATCAGCTCGTTCAAGTTCTGTGGAGATTTTCTCGATCAGACCAACGTCTTCCATGGCCAGCAAAAATTCGCCCAATGTGGGGGCCATCACATCGATCAGGCCGGCTGTGACCGCTTCTTCGCCACGCCGCGACTCGGTTGTTTCTAGTCCCGAAACGGACTCGTCTGAGGCATCGAAATCTCCTACGTCACCCATTCGACTTCCTGGGGCAATACCGGAATAGTCGGCCGCAGCTACCAAATGAGCGGCTGCACCCTTAGCGGTAGCTCCGCTCTGCCCTATCCATGCCCCGACGGGCACTAGTGAACCTTCAACGTTTTGCAAAAGATCCTGGATCTGTTGCCGGTCCGCTGCCCCACCCGGGCTGTTGATCTGGATAACGATGGCCAGCGCCCAATTCCTTTGAGCATTGTCCAGTTGCACATTGATGTAATCAATCTCTATGGGATCCAAGAGGCCGCTCACTTCAATTATCTGGATTTCGCGGGAATGTTCGTGGCCCGTGTGAGCGGCCGCTGGAGACCAGTACAAGGCAAGCGAGATGGCGCAAACGGCTGCGGAGACCGCACTCAAACGAAGCGCTCGATTCAGTTTGGTCAAAGCTTCACCACGTAGCCATTCGCTCATTGTGCAGCCAAGACTACAGAGACCCGTCCACTCTCCCATTCTCTTAAAACCTGATGCGATTGACGCCTCTATGTCGCGTTNACCGCGACTAGCCTCATAAGCAGTGACTACTGTTCTTTTGGCAAGCGATGCGGATTGGCTGATCGAAGAGGTGCGTTCTGCTCTCAGCGATCCGGGCACCGAAGTAACGGTGGTCCGTGCAGGTGCNGATGTTCGGAATGCAGTGTCTAGTCAAAGTCCCGAGTTGGTCATTCTTGACCTACAGATCGGCAANATGGGCGGCATGGCGACATGCATGGATCTTCAACTCGAAATTGGTGCTGGAAGAATTACCGACGTCCCAATACTGATGCTTTTGGACCGCTCAGCAGACGTATATCTGGCGCGCCAAGCTGGAGCTCAAGGTTGGCTAGTGAAACCCTTGGATTCTTTTCGCTTGAAGGTGGCCTCAGTCAAGCTTCTTGCCGGTGAGGACATGCGGGACGAGATTATTGATCAACCTGCAAGCAANTCTGATTCAGTTATCGACGAAGATCNGGTTGTAGAAGGCGACGAAAATCAAAACGACAGGCCTGCCGAAGTCAGTTAGACGGATCTGCCAAATCGGGGAATTAAGCGCTATTTGCTGTAGCGTCGTGGGTTCCAGAACGGTCTGACGGGCAGTGGCGCAGGTTGGTAGCGCGCTTCGTTCGGGACGAAGAGGTCGTGGGTTCAAATCCCGCCTGCCCGACCATTAATTGACCCCCATCTCGTCAGATTGTGCTTCCTTGAGNGACCNCCGGNGACNCATCCTCGAAGATGNCCNTTAACAACNTCATCTTTTCTGGCGCTATTTCGTTTGATNCCCGNGNCGCCAATCATGCGAAACTTNGGTTAAGGCATGATTACGGTTACACCGGGAAGNACGTAGGGGATTTTGAAGTGATTGATCCACAAGGTCGAGTGATGATGGTTAGTGGCGCGAACCGAGGTATCGGTGCGGCGTTGGCCCGCCAGTTCCATTCAGATGGTTGGGTGGTGAGTCTCGGCGCAAGAAACGTCGACCAACTCGAAGCATCAATCCAAGGGTGGGCTGACCACAATGTTTCGTGTCACAGCTACGACGCCCTTGACCCAGTCAGTGGAGACATTTGGGTACAAGCGACAGCCGATTTACGGGGGCGCGTAGACGGACTCACAAACAACGCCGGGATTGGCCACATGGAAGGGTTGGCCGACTTGTCCGAAGAAATCTTGGATGAAATGTGGGCGGTGAACGTCAAAGGTCCACTCCGTCTTATCCAAGAAGCTCGCCCCTTGCTGGCCTCCTCAGGTGAAGGACGAATCATCAACGTCGTGTCTTTATCAGGCAAGAGAGTTAAAGGAACATTTGCCCCCGGATACGCGATGACCAAACACGCTTTCCTCGCTTTGCATCATGCTGTGCGACACGCAACATTCGATGACGGCATAAGAGTCACCGCGATCTGTCCCGGTTACGTCGAAACCGATATGACCTCTGCATTCGGTGTTGACCCTTCAATAATGATCCAACCTGACGACCTAGCCGAAACTGTTGCAACGATTGTCAAACTTCCCAACACCGCAACCGTCGCCGAGATTTTGATGACATGCGAGCCTGAAGTTTTGGGATAATCAATTCGGTGAATATCGCTGAGCTTCTCGATCAAAACCCCAAACCCGATGACGTTGCTCTAATCGATCGCTCCCAGACACCTGCTCGGGAGGTGTCCGTCGCAGAAATAACCGAACAAGTTCATGTATTCGCTCAGGCCCTTATCGATCTTGGTTTGCCTCCAGGTTCTCGCATCGGGTTGTTGGCAGGCAACCTTGGCGAGTACTACACGGTGATGTTTGGTGCTCCAGCCGCCGGGATGGTGTTTGTCCCACTCAACACCAGGCTTCCAGAGTCAACTTTGTTGTACATCATTGACGACGCAGACTTGAAGTTGCTCGTTACCGATGATCAACACGCGGAGTTAGAGGCGGGTGTACCGAAAGTTGCCATCGGTTCAAGCCAATGGGATCAAATGATGGCTGGGACACCTGCAAAGACAGTTGTCGATGTTCGACCCGAGGATGTCGCTATTCAGATCTACACATCAGGTTCAACGGGAAATCCGAAGGGCGTTTTGTTGTCACACGAGAACATCACATTTACGGTTCTCGAATACGGGGGCGCTCTGCCCGGCGAAGTGATGCTGGTTTCAGCACCTCTGTACCACAAGAACGCCTCAATGGCATCGAAACTCGCTTTCGCCAGCGGAGGGAGAGTGGTTCTACTCCCTCAGTTTTCGCCTGCCGAATATCTCCAAGCCATCACTGAACACAAGGTAACTATGTGTTCCGGTGTGCCGACTATGTATGCCCTAGTGACGGCCGAATTGCAGAAGACATCCGAACACCGTGATCTTTCATCTGTGCAGCGAGTGCTGATAGGTTCGGCGCCCCTAACCGAGGCATTGTTTGANGATGTTCAGGCGCTTTTCCCTCATGCGTTGGTTACCAACGGCTATGGAACAACAGAAGCGGTTCTAGAGTTTGGGCCTCACCCTCAAGGACTCCCAAGACCCAAAATTTCTTTAGGTTGTGAACACCCGGAAGTCCAACTGAAGTTGATAGACCCTGATACCGGAGCAGAGTCCGGTTACGGCGAGTTATGGGTTAAATCCAAAGGGGTCATGCTCGGCTATCACGGCCTGCCACAGGCCAACGCCGACCGGCTAACCGACGGGTGGTATCACACCGGTGACTTGATGCGTCGAGATGATGACGGCTGGTACTTCTTTGTTGGGCGGGTGGACGACATGTTCGTCTGCGCCGGCGAAAACATTTATCCCGATTCGGTGGAACAAATGCTCGAACGGCACCCCTCGGTGCATCAGGCAGTTGTCGTCCCGGTTGAAGACGACCTCAAGGGTCAGTTACCTNCGGCCTTCATTCGCTGCGAAGCNGACGTTCGCATAACTGTTGACGAGGTCAAGCAGTACGCTCTGAAAAACGGNCCAGCCTACGCGCATCCTCGACACGTCTGGTTCGTTGATGAGATACCNCTNGCTTCGACCGCNAAAATCGATCGAGCNGCTCTCACTAAACATGCTCGAGAGCTCTTNACTCCAGATAGGGACNCCCAATGAAAGCAATTGTCTTTGATGAACATGGGTCAATCGATGTTCTGAAATACCGAGATATCGAAGAACCAGNTCTNCAACCGGGTCAGGTTCGCGTCGCCGTCCGAGCCTGTTCATTGAACTATCACGATGTTTTTACCCGGCAGGGAATGCCGGGAATAAAGGTTCCGTTGCCGGGTATTCCTGGCTGTGATTGTGCCGGCGTAGTGTCCGAAGTAGCAGACAACGTCGACGATTGGTCGATCGGAGATCGAGTTCTCGTCGATCCGGTTCGCTACGAAAACGGAAAGCTATGGATGATCGGGGACACGTTGTGGGGCGCTTACGCGGAATATGTAGTCGTTTCCGCCGAACAACTCATTTCACTTCCGGCAGATGTCTCNTTTGATGACGCTTCATGCCTGCCAGTCGCCTATGGCACCGCGCATCGGATGATGTTGACTCGAGGTGATGTCAACGCTGGAGATTCTGTTCTGATTTTGGGTGCGAGTGGCGGTGTTGGGACAAGCGCGTTGCTATTAGCCAAGATGCGGGGTGCTTCTGTAATTGCTGCTGCTGGCACCGACGAAAAGTGTGCCCAACTGTTGTCTTTGGGTGCCGACGAAACGATCAACTACAGCACTACCGATTTTGTGAAGTACTGCNGAGAAAAGACAGGCAGCCTTTTCAGCGGCGGTGGATATGACGTGGTCGTCAACTTCACGGGTGGCGATACGTGGGCACGGTCTCTTAAATGTGTGAAGCTGGGTGGCCAAGTACTGACGTGTGGGGCTACCGCTGGATTCGACCCACCGACCGATTTGCGTTTTATTTGGACGGCGGAGATGGACATCCGTGGGTCAAATGGTTGGCAACGCAGCGATCTTGATCAGCTACTGGACCTAACCAGAAGAGGCGACTTCTCCCCCGTGATTGACTCTCAAGTCCCTCTGAAAGACGGTGTTGCCGCTCACCAAGCTCTGGAAGAACGAAAGTTCTTTGGCAAAATTGTGATTAACGCCGACGCTGCGGTCTAGATCAGGTATCTCACGAAGTCAGCCGGGGAACTCTTTCAGTCTGTTGTGAATAGGGAAATTCATCTGCAAATCCTGCCAAGAAGCTGAACAGTTCAGGATTCGAACAGTCGTCAGCTAAATCTCTGGGGAAGAGATTCTTTATGTCGTCCTGCGGCAAGATCATGTAGTGACGGAAATAGTTCGCTATAGACAGGCGCATCCCACTGGTGTGNCGGGGGAAAGCCCCATGCCATGTGGCGCCGTGGAACACGATTAGCGAACCAGCTGGGGCTTCCACTGGGACAGCTAGTTCAACTGCTTCGGGGAAACGGGGTGGCTCCATTCTGCGATGCGATCCAGGAACGTACGCGAGCGCTCCCCCATCCAAGGTGTAATCAGTGAGACACCAGTTCGTGTTGGCAGTCAAAGCATTCCGCCCCCACGGACGCGGNACGGCCAACTGNTCACAGTGCAGNCCAAGATTGCTTCCGTATCCGAACTCTCCCTGCCATTTAACGAAAGCATTGTGGCTACTGAAACGGGTGGCATTTCGGCCGATGAGGTGGCGAATCAACGCNAGCGCCACTGGGTTAATCGCTAAATCCCGAAACAGGCGATGACGCGCACANAGCTGTTGGACCAAGAATTGGGTTGGTTCGCCATCGTCTCCGGTGGAACGCGCGATGACGTTGTCATCCGTNTTCATTGTNAATTCAGCCTCAGGNCCGGTCTCTAGATCAAAACGGCACCCGACAAGTTCCTCGGCTTCGCACAGCANCTGTTCTCGNANNGCTCTGATCGTTTCGGGGTCAACACCGGTTTTCTCAGGTGGGACAACNCATAGNCCATCGACTTCTAACTGCAGNAGGAAAGCTTCGAGTTCGAATTCTCGCAGTTCAGAACTCAATCGTGTTTCGAGTGCTCCTGTTTCCATGACTCGTNAATNGCTCTTTCTCTCAATTAGTTGTTCTTAACTTAGGTCAGTTGGTTAGGACCGAGAGAACACTCCCGCCTTCTATGAGGTCACCGACNCGGACNTGTAGTTCTGAGACGCGCACGNCTACTGGTCGAAATACCACATCGCTANGACTAACTGTCCCGGTGGATGTCACACCAAGNGATTCTTGCCAGGCTTGAATCGAGGACACNGTAAGNGGNGTGACGTGGTGGTCNACAGTGAGATCGGTGGGCTNACCGGTCACGGCCTCATCGAGCACATANCCAAGATCAACCAAATTGCGTTCTAANTGAGCCACATCAGGACCATCAGAACCCTTGTACGCGATGTCTCGATGCATCGGCAAGGCGCCCTTCATCAATACGACGGGTTTGCCGTCAACTGCGTATAGGGCACTTCCGAATTCAACCAAATCACCTGGCTTCGGGAGCCAGGTCACAGTGCCCACAGCCACGTTGCTCAGCCGTTGCGATGGGCCGTCGATGACAACGTTGTACACCGCCTCAGATGCCGCTCCGCTGCCNTCAGCGGGNNNAATAATTCGACGNGATAANGGTTCAGCGATCTCCGGAGTTGCGGTTTTCTTGGTGGTACCNGATATTCCGATGACAATCGTGACGACACACGCCACGCTGAGGAGCGCTATAAGAATGACAGTCAGAGTTTTTTTCATCTGTGGTCGCACCCATCNAAATGATCCAAGGCGTACAAGACTACGGGGCAAATATTGATTGGCACGCACCCACTGTTTCACGCCTCGCAACGAGATGTCACTTCGTAACGATTTTGGGATCTAACGTCATGTCGTGCAGTTGAGTGAACTTCAAGATCTGATGGAAGAGACCTACGGGTTACGTGACGGTGAGCGGGGCCTCGCNGCTACTGTCGCTTGGCTTACCGAAGAATTGGGTGAACTCGCNCAAGCTGTGCGAAAAGGCGGGCGNGAAGAACAACTTCACGAGTTGGGTGATGTTTTAGCTTGGCTGGCGTCCCTTGCAGTTCAACTCGATTTATCACTTGAGGATGCTGTGTCTCGTTACGTCGGGGGTTGCCCTAGNTGCGATTCAATACCCTGCGATTGTCCAAATTTGTCGATCAAGACTTAAGAAAATCGAAGCTCTAGAGCGGTCTCTGCTATCTGGANNGCGTTGAGGGCNGCCCCTTTTCGCAGATTGTCNCCGACGATAAACAATGCCANTCCATGCTCNACAGTGGAATCGCGNCGTATNCGTCCAACATAAGAAGGGTCCTGACCAGCAGCTGTTAACGGCGTCGGGACGTCCGCGACTACTACTCCNGNGGCGGTGCTCAAGATCTCTGTNGCACGTTCGGGACTTATTTCCGAACNGAATCGCAAATTCAATGCCAAGGAGTGTCCGGTGAAAACCGGAACTCTGACGCAGGTACCGGAAACTTCTAAANCAGGGATGTCGAGAATCTTGCGACTTTCATTACGGAGTTTCTGTTCTTCGTCAGTTTCACCACTGCCGTCAGAAACAAAGTTGCCGGCGTGAGCTAAGACATTGTGTGCGATTGGTTGTGGGAACGAGTGGGGCTCGGTGTGGTTGACGGCTTCGCCGTCATAGGTCAATCCCTCAGCGTCGCTGATCGTTGCACGAAGTTGCTCGCCTAATTCCGCGACTCCTGCCAGGCCTGCTCCCGAGACCGCTTGATACGTCGAGGCAATCATGCCCTGCAGTTGTGCCTCTTCGTGCAACGGGGCGAGAACCGGCATCGCCGCCATAGTTGTGCAGTTTGGATTGGCAATAATCCCCTTCGGGGTCTTGGTGACTGCGTTGGCATTCACTTCTGGGACGACAAGGGGAACGTCCGGGTCCATCCGCCATGCGGACGAATTGTCGATGACTAAAGCTCCCTGAGAGGCAACTTTTTCAGCTATTTCGAGCGACGTTGCTCCGCCTGCGGAGAACAATGCAATATCTATGTCGCTGTAATCTGCTGTGCTCGCGTCTTCGACAACGATGTCAGCCCCATCCCAGTCAATGGTTGTCCCCGCAGAACGAGCTGACGCGAAAAAACGTATTTCATCTAACGGGAAAAGCCGCTCGATGAGAACGCTGCGCATTACACCACCAACTTGTCCTGTAGCACCAACGATTCCTACTCGCATGACCTCTGAGGTTACCGATGGTCGTGTCGTACTTCAGCGCGATTATCGGATGTGTTTCAATCCAGCCCGTAGGCGGCGTGGAGTGCAACTGTTGCTCTATCGACGTCTCCTTCAGCTATTACGCAGCTGATACGAATGGGAGAAGTGGCGATCATCTCAATATTCACTTCGTTTTGAGCCAGGGTTTCAAACATTGTGGCTGCAACGCCGGGGTTGGACGCCATACCCGCACCAACTACCGACACGCGACCGAGGTTGGGATCGGCCATAACCCCAGAAAAACCCAATTCATCCGCAAGGGCCTCACAGGTCGTCGTCGCAACTTCTAGATCTTCGAGCGGAACGGTGAACGAAATATCGGTGCGCTCACTGTCACTGACGTTTTGGACGATCATGTCAACATTTATTGACGCGTCTGCGAGGGTACGGAACACCTTCGCCGCTATCCCTGGCTCGTCTTGAACCCCACTCAAGGTGACTTTGGCTTGGCTTACATCGGGCACTACCCCTTTGATAATTGCTCTTTCCATATCAGGGTCCTCCTCAAGCACCCATGTACCAGGTTCCCAGGTAAACGCAGATCGAACGTGTAACGGCACTCCGAAAGCTCGGGCAACTTCNACCGAACGCATCGCCGGTTTCGGACACCCCACAGCTGTCATCTCCAACAGTTCGTCAAAAGAAATTGACTCCATGCGNTTCGCGGTAGGGCAGACNCTTGGGTCTGTCGTGAACACACCCGACACATCGGTATACAACTCACATGCGTCGGCCCCAAGNCCATGGGCCAGAGCNACCGCNGTGGTATCNGANCCNCCTCGGCCTAAGAACGTNACGTTGTTGTCCGCNGACATGCCTTGTGCCCCTGCGACAACCGCTACTCGACCCTTATCCACNGAGTCACGGACTCTNTGGGGGTCNACTGANACAATCTTTGAATTGCCGTAATTNTCATCNGTCTCAAATCCNGCCTGGTTCCCNGTAAAAGAGTCAGCNGGAACCCCGGCGGCNTGAAGTGCCATGCACATAAGAGCTATNGACTTNCGTTCACCGGCNGTAANGAGCATGTCCATTTCGCGTCCAGGAGGATCNNTATTGACCTCNCTNGCNAATCGAAGAAGTCCATCGGTTTCTTTTCCCATTGCACTGACGACAAGAACGACGTCATCGCCTCGACTTCGAGTGCGTTTGACGTGGTTAGCCACCTCGCGCATGCGGTCAGCATCTGCGACTGAAGTGCCACCGAATTTTTGGACGACAAGTGCCACAAGATTTGAGGGTACCTGTCAGCACCTCTGAGCCCTTGGTGATTTAACGGGTTGTTCAGGTGGGCTTCAGGGTTCGGCGTTGCTACCTTCATTGGTGAACTTCATCAATAAGGGATTGTCGATTCACTGGTATGAGCAATAACAAGCGCGAACGTCAACGGGCTCACCGCCAAGCTCAGGCAGACGCAGCGCAACAAGCACAAAAGAGTTCAAAGCGAACGAAAATTGTGATCCGTTGGGCCGCTATCGCCGCAGCCGTCCTATTAGTGGCATTTTTGTGGAGTTTGACCGGCAATGGCGAAGACGCCCCTGAAACCCAAGACACGGCAGCTGATGCTTCAGTTGGTGCTCAGGCTCTCGGAATTGAGGGATGTCCTGCAGTTGACGGATCATCGGGTCGCCAAACACAGTTCGAGACACCACCGAAGCTTTGTATCGACGCCGGTCAGTTGTACTCCGCGGAATTCGCAACAAATTCAGGGGACTTCACTGTTGTCCTCGACCCGACTCTGGATTCTCGCAGCGTCAACAACTTCATCTTCTTGGCACGTCACCATGCCTACGACGGAACAATCTTTCACCGGGTTATTGACCAGTTTGTGATTCAAGGCGGCGACGTTGAAGGATTGAACGGCAGAGGCGGACCTGGATACAAATTCACCGGTGCTTACGGCCCNGAGGAGGGNTACCTCGTTGGGTCCTTAGCTATGGCNAACCAAGGAANNCCCAACACNAACGGTTCGCAGTTCTTNATCGTTACTGGNCCGTTCGGTGCTTCTTTGGATCCCAATTACTCCTTAATGGGTCATGTAGTTGCTGGTCTNGACGTGGCGTTAGCGATACAGAAAGTCGAAACCGATNCTCANGATTTNCCTGTNNAACCNGTGTTAATCAGCTCNGTAACGATTNCTGNNGCCNCCTCTTCCGANATCGATATATACAAAGATTTGACTGATTAGCCATTCTGCATTGGGTCAGGCGGGTGAGTAATGCGTATGCTCACCAGTATGCGCGGGGACACTCTCACTGGACCAGTTGAGCCACAGGCGAGTAGCTGGACGTTTCCACCTGCTCATACTGCTGACGAGAACGGTCTTGTCGGAGCAGGAGCAGACCTCGAACCCGGCACTTTGTTATCTGCCTACAGCTCCGGTCTTTTCCCGATGCCGTTAGGCGACACAATCGGTTGGTGGTCCCCTGATCCTCGCGGAGTGCTCCCCCTTTCATACCTGCGCGTCGGACGATCCTTACGTCGATCATGTCGAGACTTTGATATTCGAGTGGATCATGCTTTCGACCAAGTGATTGATGCTTGCGCCAGTCCCGTGCGTCCTCACGGATGGATTGACGCCAATATCCGGGACGCATATCTCGAACTCCACCGCCTCGGTTGGGCTCATAGCATCGAAACGTGGCGCGACGGTGAACTCGTAGGCGGCCTGTATGGCGTTGCCATAGGTGCTTTTTTTGCCGGTGAGTCCATGTTTCATTCGGTCCCTAATGCTTCGAAGGTCGCGCTCGTCGCATTGGTCGACGCTATGAAGGTCACCGGTGGCGCATTGATCGATGTGCAATGGAATACACCTCATCTTGAAAGCATGGGGGCCGTTGAAATCAGCCGCGATGATTACCTACAACTTTTGGCAGAAGCCGTAGATCGACCATTAGCTGAAGTCTGGGCTCGGCCTATGAATTTCAGTTTGCTTGACGATTGAGAGCTAACAAAAGTCCCTAGGCTCAACGTCAAAGCGAGGAGCCCGTGTGAACGCCGCACCCAAATCTCAGAGGGACAATCCTTGGGTTATGCGGACCTATTCGGGTCACAGCACTGCAAAGGCTTCTAACGAGTTGTACAGGAGCAACCTTCAAAAAGGGCAAACAGGCCTCTCCATAGCGTTCGATCTCCCAACTCAAACCGGATACGACCCTGATCATCCGCTCGCGATCGGTGAGGTCGGCAAGGTTGGTGTTCCCGTTTATCACCTAGGCCAAATGAACACCCTGCTCGATGAGATTCCGCTGGAGCAGATGAACACTTCCATGACCATAAACGCCACCGCAGCTTGGTTGCTCGGTCTTTACATAGCGAATGCTGAAGAGCAGGGAATCCCTCCCGCCACGCTCCGAGGGACTACACAGAACGACATTGTTAAGGAATACCTGAGCCGAGGTACCTATATTTTCCCGCCCGAAGCGAGCAAGCGACTTATTGTCGACATGATTTCCTACTGCTCTCAGCACGTGCCTTCGTGGAACCCGATCAATATCTGCAGCTACCACCTTCAAGAGGCCGGAGCCACACCGGTTCAAGAAATCGCGTACTCGTTAGCAAACGCGATCGACGTCCTTGACGCTGTCCGAGATTCCGGACAGGTACCTGAGGACAAATTTGCTCAAGTAGTAGCCAGTATTTCTTTCTTTGTTAACTCCGGAATCAGGTTCGTCGAAGAAGTATGCAAGATGCGCGCCTTCACCCAAATGTGGGATGAGATCTGTGAGCACCGATACGGAGTTGACGACCCGAAACTTCGGCGATTTCGATACGGAGTACAAGTTAACTCGCTTGGCCTGACCGAGGCCCAACCAGAAAACAACGTGCAACGAATCATCCTCGAAGCCTTGGGGGTGACCTTGTCGAAACGGGCACGCGCTCGTTCTATCCAGTTNCCAGCTTGGAATGAAGCACTTGGGTTGCCGCGNCCCTGGGATCAGCAATGGTCCTTACGNATGCAACAAGTNCTGGCCCTAGAAACNGACCTNCTCGAATANGACGACATCTTNGATGGGTCGCACGTCGTCGAAAATCGGACNGCAGAACTAATTCGTGACGCCCANNAAGAANTAGATGAAGTAATGGAATTAGGCGGNGCCTTCACCGCGATTGACGAACTCAAGCAACGNCTAGTAGCAAGCCACACNGANCGTATGCGTCAAATCGAATCAACGGAATTGACCATTGTCGGGGTTAACGCATTCGAGGAAACCGCAGAATCTCCGTTGGGAGGAGAAGGAAGCTTTCTGAAAGTCGACCCCGAAGTCGAAGATGAAATGATTACCGAAATCAAGGCGTGGCGGTCTTCGCGATCACAAGAAGCCGTAGAAGTTGCCTTACAACACTTACGCGACGCTGCTCTAAGTGATGACAACATCATGCCCCANACGATCGCCGCNGCTAAGGCCGGAGTAACAACTGGTGAATGGACCCAAGTGCTCCGCGAGGTGTTCGGCGAGTACCGCGGGCCAACTGGGATCCAGGCGACTTCGGGTAATTCTCCAGGACTGAGCGAAGTCGCTCAACGCTCACGCGAACTCGTCGACGGTCCACCTCGCCTACTNGTTGCAAAACCAGGTCTCGATGGTCATTCCAACGGGGCNGAACAAATAGCGGTTGCTGCTCGAAACGCCGGAATGGAAGTCGTGTACGANGGCATCAGGATCACCCCAGAACATGTCGCAGCGACAGCACGCGACGAAGACGTTGATGTAATCGGGTTATCAATCTTGTCCGGCGGCCATCTCCACCTTGTGCCGTCGGTGTTATCTGCCTTACAAGAACAAGGGGTCACATCACCAGTGATTGTCGGCGGAATTATTCCTGACGACGACAGAGACGCATTGCTGAACGCCGGAGTCTCACGGGTCTACACACCAAAAGATTACGAGCTAACTCGCATCATGCATGATGTAGTCGATTTGGTGGAATCTCAGCGCGCAACCTAATTAGCAGCAGCCGGGCCACTAATCCTCAAACCAAGATGCGTCCGGTCCCGGCATCATTTCATTATCTGCGCCCAAGCTGCGTCCAGCCCAACGAACCCGGCCAGGTGTTTTCGATAATTGAGCTATCAGGGACTGCATCACGATTCCGTCAACTTCGATCAGAGAACCTCTCTCTGCCACGTGATGATCAGATGAAAGTTCGCCAACGTCCAACACGGGTGCCGCAGCAGCCTCAGCTGCTTCGAAGCTCTCTAANGCTTCTGAAAGTGTTCGTTGTCGAACCCATTCAGCCATCAGCCTGTCGACTTCTTCTCGGTTCGCTATTCGACCNTCAAANGTTTGGAATCTTTCGTCGTCACCAACACCAATAAGCTCCATNACTCTTCGGGCAAGCGCATCACTTGAGGTGCTCACCGCAATCCANCCNCCNTCAGATGCTTGGTAGGTGCCTCGAGGAACGCTGTAAGCGATCCCTGAACCGAGTCGTGGTTGNAAATAACCCTCNGTGTGCCACGCAGAAATGAGCGGACCCATGATCTGCATCATGGTTTCAAGCAGATTCACGTCAACGGTCTGTCCTCCCCCTGAGTGNACNGCAACCATGGTCGCGAACGCNGCTGCTAAGCCAGTCACTTCATCGGTTAAAGCTATTGGTGGCAGCAGCGGAGCACCACCGGCCTCACCACTCATGGACGAAAAGCCGCTCATTGCTTCAGCCAATGTCGCAAAACCCGGACGATCTCGGTACGGGCCAGTTTGTCCAAAACCAGTTACCCGGGTAATCGTCAACTTCGGATTCGTTTTGATGAGTTCGTCGGGAATCAAACCCAATGCTTCCAGCTTCCCCGGCCGAAGATTTTCAACTAAGACGTCGGCCACAGTGAGCATCCGCTTCAAGGTCGCCAGATCCTCACTATTTTTCAGATCCAAAGTGATGGCCCGTTTACCTCGATTAGCTAATTTCCACCACAGCGTNTCACCGTCAGCNGCACGCCATCCGATGTTTCGAGACGAATCGCCGGCCGGTTGTTCAACCTTCACCACATCAGCACCAAAATCCGCCAAGTATCTTCCGCAGTGTGGGCCAGCAAAAATTGTCGATATGTCGACAACCTTCAAGTCAGCNAGGGGTGGAGAAGGGTNNGTCACNTCAAGATCCTGCCATAATCAAAAGCAATTCACTCNCCGTGAGATGATGGAATCAACTCATTGGAACCACCAAAGAACACCTCTATGAACACAAGCGCCNGCGCACCATTTCANCTTCGAGGTAACTATGCCCCCGTATTTGANGAGGTGACCACAGACCAGCTCGAAGTTCGCGGNTCGATACCCATNGAACTNGACGGCCGTTACTTCCGTAACGGCGCAAATCCAATCACTGGTGAATCCGCGCATTGGTTTCTCGGCGACGGAATGATTCATGGGGTCAGACTTCGCGAGGGTAGAGCCGACTGGTACCGCAATAGGTGGGTGAAGACACCCTTCTACGAGAGTCCGACCAAACCGGTAATCGATCTTGAGAACCTTGATTTCAGCAGCGAGAACTCAAAAGCCAATACCCATGTCGTTGCTCATGCGGGTCGCATCTTGTGTCTTGAAGAGGGGCACATCCCTTGGGAAATATCGGATGAGTTGGAAACAGTGGGGCCACATTCGTTTGAAGGTCGGCTTGATGGTTCTTTCACCGCGCACCCCAAGATTTGCCCTCTAACGGGCGAGATGTTGGCTTTCGGCTATGGCTTATTGCCACCCACCTACCTGACCTTTCTTCGCGTGTCACCAACAGGTGAGTTAGTTCAACAANAGGNAATCGATATTCCNGCTCCGGTNATGATGCACGATTTCAACATCACAGCAAGCCGTGTCATTTTCATGGATTTACCAGTTGTCTTCGACCTTGATTTAGCCATGGCAGGAAGCATGCCATTTTCCTTCCAAAGAGATAACGGCGCTCGCCTCGGGGTAATGGAGCGCTCCAGCGACGATGCAGACGTTCAATGGCTGGACATAGACCCTTGCTATGTTTTTCACCCCGTTAATAGTTACGACGTCGATGACCATGTGATTATCGACGTGGCCAGGTACCCCTCGATGTGGGAGACGGGAAGCGGATCGTTCAATACCAAAGCCGAGTTGTGGCGCTGGGATGTCGACACCACCCTGGGAAAAGTTACTGAGACCCAACTTGATGATCGCCCAATTGAGTTCGGTCGAATTNCCGATANNCGCGTCGGNTTNAANTATCANTANGGGTACGCNGTCAGTCTTGACCTCGCCGGTGAGGAAACNTCTGCGTCTCANCCCGGGACAATCGTCAAATACGACCTAGCTNGANANCGCTCNTCTNTCTGGGATCTTGGTGAGGGACGCGACCCCGGNGAATTNGTCTTCGTNGAAAGACCNGGANCTGNNGTTGANGANGANGGCTGGCTNCTNGGTTANGTATATGACCGCGCTGAGGACAGAAGTAGTTTGGTGATTCTTGANGCTTCTCAACCCGGNGANNATCCANTNGCNGAAGTTCTACTCCCCCAACGAGTGCCTTTTGGGTTCCATGGATCCTGGATTTGGGATTAAAGATCANATACCNGNNGNGCGTTATCTAATAGGACTTATGCGGCCAACGCGNACTTTCNTTCCACCAACGACCGCTNAATCTCCAACTTGATTGGGATCTTNCAATATTTTGTTGCNNTGGTTCTGGCCANANCACTTCNATCGCTGCTGCAATCGCTGCTGCTTCTTCATCGGTAGGCGAAGGGTGNATCGCACCGACAATCGGGGCACTCACAGCGGCACGTTTCCATGTTTGCGTTTAGGGAGTTCTTCTCGCTTACTTTCGATCATCCGAAAGGCCGCCACTACTTTTTGTCGAGTCTCAGCAGGGTCGATGACTGCATCAACAATNCCNCGTTCCGCTGCCACGTACGGGTTCGCGTATTTCTCTGTGTAGTCGTCNACTAGTTCAGCNTTGCGAGCCTCAGGATCGGCTGCTTGCTGNAATTCCCGCCGATTCAANATNTCGACGGCGCCTTGNGGCCCCATAACCGCNANNTCCGCCGTTGGCCAAGCGAACGAGACGTCACANCCNACNGACTTCGAGTCCATCACGACGTATGCGCCTCCATAGGCTTTACGAGTTATGACCTGAACCCTNGGNACTGTTGCTTCACAGTANGCNTATAGCAGTTTNGCCCCATGTCGGATGATGCCNCCATGNTCTTGGTCNACNCCNGGCAGAAAGCCNGGCACATCGACAAAGGTAAGTANGGGCAGGTTAAACGCGTCACAAAAACGAACGAACCGNGCTGCTTTTTCAGAAGACTCAATATCGAGCACCCCAGCCATCATCATTGGNTGGTTACCAACGATNCCAACCGACCGNCCGTCAAGCCTCGCAAATCCGCAGACGATCGATCCNGCCCANCCTGCGTGNTANTCAAGAAATTCGCCGTCATCCACGACTTCNNNGATCACATCNTTNATGTCATAAGGNACGTTCGAACTGTCAGGCAGTATTTCNCGCAGTNCAGGACAGTCTCGTTCCGGATCATCACCGNCGTTGAGGACNGGNGGATTATCAAGGTTGTTCGAGGGCAAGAAAGACAGCAAATATTTCACATCGTCTAGNACNCTCTGCTCGTCAGTCGCGACGAAAGACGCGACACCCGACTTTGTGCTGTGCGAACCGGCGCCNCCAAGTTCTTCGAGCGTCACTTCTTCGCCCGTGACTGTCTTNACNACATCGGGNCCNGTAATAAACATGTGGCTTGTGTCTCGAACCATNAAGATGAAGTCAGTCATNGCCGGCGAGTANACNGCCCCACCCGCACATGGTCCAAGAATCACACTGATTTGTGGGATGACGCCTGAAGCTTGAACGTTGCGGCGGAAAATTCCGCCATAACCAGCGAGCGAAACAACTCCCTCTTGGATCCGAGCACCAGCACCGTCATTCAGGCCGATCATTGGTGCTCCGACTGACTCAGCCAAATCCATGATCTTGTGCATTTTTTCTGCGAACACTTCACCGAGTGCTCCACCGAACACTGTGAAATCCTGACTTGCTACGAAGACTTTGCGGCCGTCAACTGTTCCCCACCCGGTGATGATTCCATCTGTGTAAGGACGTTCATCCAGCCCTACGTCATGAGCTCGGTGACGGGCAAGCATGTCAAGTTCATGGAACGAACCGTCGTCGAGGAGATACTCGATACGTTCACGAGCGAGCATCTTCCCTTTTTCGTGCTGACGAGCTACGGCCCGTTCAGAGCCAGCACTAATAGCCGCTTGGCGGCGTTCTTCAAGATCTTTTAGACGTTCGGACATGCTGGGGTTTGCCACAACATCTGAGCGTAGCGTCCAGCGCCTGCCTGACCCATGTCACTCAGCCACCAGATACCGATACAACGTTGCTTTGTCAGCAGCTAGGTGTCCTGTCAGATGTGTCTAGGCGGGCTGATTCAGTTCGATCATGTTGCCTGATGGGTCAAAAAAGAAGGTTTGCCGGGCGGTTGTGCCGGGTAACGCTTTGGGGTCTTTGACTTCGACTCCGCTATCTCGTAATTCCGCCACGGTGGCGTCAATATCGTCTACGCGGAAGGCCCAGTGCTGACCTTTGGGTGGTTGCCAGCCTTCCACTTCGATGAGATGTACTTCGCCACCACCTCCAGTTTGTANCCATCGTCCGTTNAANGGGAAATCNGGGCGTTCGAGCGTTTTCATACCGAGCACTTCGGTGTAGAACGGNGCCGTCGCTTCAACATCCGCGCAATTGATTGATACATGGTGAACTGGTCCGAGTTCCATTANCCCATCCTAGGTCCGATNGNCNAGNAGCTTCTCCANTCGTGACACAAGNGCCTCCATGCGGTTGTTTNNGCAGAACTCTTCNAAGTTTNGTGCTGGCTGTTTCCACTCGAGGTCGTCAACCGATTTNGCNACNGGNGCATCGGTACGGACGGTCGCTATTTCTTTGAAAAGCAGNGCTCGGTNGCGGTCTTGGGTCAAGGTCGCAGCCAACGTACGACCCGCACGAATAGTGATGGCCCAGTCATCGACCTCATCTGGAATCATCTCGATNGAACCGTAGTGATTCAACAAGGTNGCCGAGGACTTCTGCCCCCACCCCGCTAAGCCCGGGAATCCGTCTGCTGAATCTCCNACNAGGGCTAGGTAGTCGGGAATGGAAGAAGGNAAAACNCCGTANTTGTTGTGAACTTCGGTGCTNTCGAATACAAANTCCTTCCTGCGATCCCATTGGACAACTTTTCCGCCNACGCACTGAGCTAAATCCTTGTCNGGNGTGCAGATCAGTACCTTGCTNACCCTCGGGTCNGCGCTCGCCATCACAGCGCCCGCCGCTANGGCNTCATCTGCCTCGAACTCAATCATTGGCCAAACCTCAACACCNAGAGCNCGAAGTCCTTCTTCGAGAGGCTCGAACTGTTCGGCGATCTCGGGATCGATATCGGAGCCATCTTTNTAATCGGGCCATAAGTCNTTNCGAAACGACGGGATGACATGGTCAGTCGCCACCGCTAAGTGGGTCGCTCCTTGCTCAAGCAGGCTTATGACATTGCCGAGCACTCCTCGAATAGCTCCGACCTCCGCGCCGGCATCTGTTTTNCGCGTCGGCACGGCAAAAAAATGCCTAAAGAGTTCGTATGTTCCNTCGATTAGGTGTACTTGAAAAGACATTTTGGGCCATCTCACTGGACTTATATGGACCTTACCGGTCTACTGTTAGCTCCAACATCGATCAGTAGACCGAGGAAAAACGTCATGAAGGTGCCTTTCACGATCTCCGATTTCTTGTATCGGGCAGAGAACGTCTATTCGGACCGAATCGCTCTAGTTGATGAGCCCGGCATGCCTGGGGGCGGTTTGGGTGAGTTGACTTGGAGCGAGTTTGGAGTCAAGGTCCGTGAGCAAGCCGCAAAACTGGACGAGTTAGGTATCGGTGTCGGTGAGCGAGTCGCAATGGTGTCGCAAAACTCCGGCAGGTTGATGACCTCATTTTGGGGAGTTTCGGGCTACGGCCGTGTCTTTGTCCCCATTAACTTTCGTCTCAGTCATGATGAGATCGCGTACATAGTTGACCATTGTGGAGCATCGATGTTGTTGGTCGATCCTTCGATGGAGGACACCTGTAAAGACATTGATGTTGCTCACTTTGTGGTCATGGGCACCGATAGTGACGATCAGATGTATTTGTCAGGTGGTGAGCCCGAAATTTGGGTCCCAGACGAAGACGCAACTGCGACCATTAACTACACATCGGGCACAACAGCCCGCCCGAAAGGCGTCCAACAAACCCATCGAGCCTTGTGGGTTAATGCAACAACGTTCGGTTGGCATGCAGGAGTGAGCGATAGGGACAACTACCTGCACACCCTGCCAATGTTCCACTGCAACGGATGGGGAATGCCCTACGCCGTTACAGGTATGGGTGGCAAGCATGTAGTACTCCGCGAGGTGCGAGGAGAAGACATTCTTCAGCGCATCGAAGAGCACGACATCACCTACCTGTGCGGAGCGCCCGCAGTTGTAGCCGCAGTTCTCGAGGCAGCCCAAGACTGGGAAGGTGAGATTCCTGGACGAGGTCGAGTCAGGATGGTCGTAGCAGGAGCTCCACCTCCAACTCGAACCATTGCTCGGATGGAAGAAGAGTTGGGTTGGGAATTTATTCAAATTTATGGACTCACGGAAACTTCACCCCTCCTGACGATGAACCGATGCAGATCTGAGTGGGACGACTTTGATTTCGAAGAAAAGGCCCGAAAATTGAGTCGCGCCGGTGCGCCTGCGATTGGAGTGAAGATCGAAGTTGACAACCAGGGAGAGATTCTGGCTCGCTCCAACGTTGTTCTTGAGGGGTACTGGGAACAGCCAGAGGCAACTGCTGAAGCCATTGTGGATGGGTGGTTCCATACCGGCGATGGCGGGACCATGGACGATGAACATCACGTAACGATCTCTGATCGAAAGAAAGATGTGATCATCTCTGGAGGTGAAAATGTCTCTTCGATCGAGGTTGAGGACGTGCTTTTCGGTCACGAAGGAGTGGCTGAAGTCGCCGTCATCGGCGTTCCTCACGAAAAGTGGGGCGAAACGGTCAAGGCTCTTGTCGTATTGACTGAAGACCAGTCCGCTACTGAACAGGACCTGATTGATTACTGTCGGGAGAAGATGGCCCACTACAAGTGCCCTACTTCTGTTGAAATTCGAGACGAGTTGGCTCGAACTGCTACCGGCAAACTCCAGAAATTTAAGCTCCGAGCCCCATATTGGGATGGCATGACAAAGCAAATCAACTAGGTCTGCCACGCATATTGAGTGTAAGAGTGGTGACTCTTGGAGTAATTGCTCTTAAACTGTTGGTGTGCGAGTTGAACAAGTAGCTGGAGACGCTCAACTCAGCGTCGACACCGTCCGGTATTACCAAAAGATCGGGATTTTGCACCCCCCTGCCCGCGAAGGGCGCGTGGCCGTCTACGACGATTCGCACTCCGATCGACTGAACGAAATNAGGCAGTTATCTGAAGACGGGTTCAGCTTGGCCCAGATCCAACGATTAGCGGACTCAGCACCACACCCACTACTGACCTCACTGAACGGTGCTGCAGATTCACTTTCTCTCGACGAATTGGTTATCGCCTCCGGCATTGACAAAGAAATCGTGCTCCTCGCCGTCGATGCAGGGTTGGTCAGACCACTCAGCACTGACGACGAACAGTTCGCAATCGCAACACTTTCAATGCTGAAAGCCGGTGTCGAGTTGCTTGACGCTGGGGTGCCATTTGACGAGCTGATTCACCTAGCCGTTCGGCACGCCGATCATGTAGAGAATGTCGCCAAAGATGCTGTTGCCCTATTTGTTCAACACCTCGAGCAGACATCGACTTCGTCACAGACTCAATTAGTGGAAAGCATTGTGCCCCTNGTCACAGAACTCGTAGCACAACATTTCCGGCAAACGCTGATTGAACAGGTTGGTCGGCACCTTCTAGATCGAGGCGGCTCAGAATGACTACCTTGGCTGAACCTCGGCAGCTAACCCTTATCAGAAAACAAATAGAAGAACCCGCAGATCTCCTGGCTCTTTGGGCCTCAACCAGCTACCACCAGAAGGCCTACTGGACAGTTCCCGACACGGGATTCGAATTTGTCGCCCTAGGTAAAGCTCAGCAATTCAGGACCGAAGACCGAGCATCACGATTCCAATCAGTACGAGCAGCCCTAGACGCGCTAAAGATCGATTTAATCGGCGACAATGGTCCAGATTTTTCAGCTGGGGTTCTTGTTGGTGGATTCGCGTTCAGTGACCGTGAGATAGAACGCCACCCAGATTGGGCTGTATTCGGGGGCGGCGAATTGGTACTCCCCGAAATTTTTGTGGTTCGGTCAAATGGCTCCACCTGGATGACACATGTCGATGGAGCAACGATCCCATCTCTGACTCCCGAACTAGATCAAGATCTTGGNTGGGTTAAAGAAGTCGACCACCAAAACGACCCGGATTATTTAGAGCTTGTCTCGAGCGCGCTGACAGAAATTGATACCGGCAACATGACCAAAGTCGTGACAGCTCGTTCTCTTTCCCTTCCCGCAAACCTTAATCCCGCGGCAATACTGCAACGTCTGCNGCTGAGACACCCTTCTTGTGCCACTTTCGCAATAGCCCACGGAAGCCAAGTTTTCCTCGGCGCTAGCCCCGAGACACTGGTAAACGTCAACGGGGATCGTCTCGAAACGGCCGCTTTGGCTGGTTCGAGACCCCGCCATGAGCACCCTGGAGCTGACGCCCGGTTGAGGGCCGAACTCTTAGCGAATCCTAAGGAACGCACCGAGCATCAAATAGTTATTGACGACATCAGAAACTCATTGACTGCTGCAGGCGTTCACTTGGATGCACCTGCACCTACCGGGGTGATGAAGCTTCGACGCATACAACATCTCCACACCCCTATTTCAGGGGATTTACCAGGGAACATCGACATTCTTGACCTCATCAAGGCACTGCACCCGACCCCTGCAGTTGCGGGTCTGCCAAGACAACGCGCTCAAGATTGGATCGATGAAAACGAACTGATGGATCGCGGCTGGTACGCGGCTCCCGTCGGGTGGATGACCCCAGAGGGTGGAGGCGAATTCCGAGTTGCCCTGCGGTCGGCTCTCCTAACTGANAAGTCTCTTACCTTGTTCGCTGGGGGCGGCATAGTCGACGGCGCAGAACCCGAGCGTGAACTCGCGGAGACAGCCACCAAATTCGAGGCTCTCCTTGGAGCTCTCGACCTCACTCCGTAGATCAATGACCGAAGATCCGGTATACGACGCCTGTGCAGCGTTCGTTAACGAGCTCGTGAGTCAAGGTGTAGGCCATGCAGTGATCTCCCCAGGATCTCGCTCGACACCCCTGACGATCACCTTCGCGGAAACTCAAGACATCAAAACTTGGGTTCGACTTGATGAGCGTTCGGCTGCTTTCTTCGCCTTAGGTCTGGCAAAGTCTTCAGGTAACCCCGTAGTTCTGGTCTGCACATCGGGTACCGCCGCCGCGAACTACCTACCCGCAGTTGCTGAAGCCAATTGGTCGGAGACCCCTCTAATCATCTTGACCGCGAATCGTCCGCCAGAGTTACGCGGCTGGGGTGCAGGTCAGACCATCGACCAAACAAACATCTACGGCAGCAACATTCGNTGGTTTGCTGAAGTTCCTGTGGTCACAGAACCAAATTCAGACTGGTTCCAACGCGCAGCAGCTCGAGCTGTTCATTCGTCCACCGGTTTACGCCCAGGCCCCGTTCATCTCGATTGGCCATTTAGAGAGCCCTTGGAACCAAAGTCAGGACGTTCCGTTTCGCCAAAGTCAGCGCCAATCCGACTTGACCACCCGATAGCAACTCTCAATCCTTCAAGCACTGAAGCATTAGCAAAAACTTTTGAAGGAGCAGCACGGGGAGTCGTCATCGCTGGCCCTATGGTCCATGGGTCATCGTGGAAAGACGCAGTCCACAGTTTCTGTCGAAAGACGGGCTATCCACTGCTGGCTGATCCGCTGTCTCAACTACGCACAAAATCTCCTGACGTAACCGTGATCAACCATCATGATCACTTACTGCGGGGTTCATGGGCTGAGACCGTCGTACCAGAAGTCGTCGTTCGGGTAGGCGCTCCCCCAACATGCAAACCCCTNAGACTTTGGTTAGAGCGCCACAAGGCACCACTAGTCATGTTCGACCCGTCGAGTAGCTGGGCAGAACCGAGCTTCACCGTTTCGAACGTTGTTGCCNCNGGCCATGAGGGGCTCNTGGGAATAGCAGAATCCATTANGTCGCCCNCACNCGAACGNGACTGGGCTCAAAGTTGGGAAANTGCCGATCAACAAGCGGCCACGGTCATCAACGNGGTTCTCGATAGCGAACCTCTGTTNCAGCCAGCCGTTGCCCGTGAGTTAGGTCGACAACTCCCTAGCGATCATGTNCTCTATCTCTCNAATTCAATGCCCGTNCGCGANGTTGANAGCTTCCTNGAAGCTCGTTCAGATTCACTTTGGGTTATGGGCAATAGAGGCGCAAGNGGNATAGACGGCGTCATCTCCAGNGCTGCTGGCGCAGCCGCCACNGGCCACCGCACAACACTGTTAATTGGGGACCTGGCATTTCAACANGACATCAGCGGTCTATTGGCAATCNTNAATGATCAACTCNCANTAAACATTGNGGTTGTCGACGATCAGGGNGGAGGAATTTTCAGCCACTTACCCATCTCACAGTCCACCCACACAGACCTATTCAAGGAATTCTTCACCAC